>NZ_LHSJ01000310.1:0-4601 GCF_001270295.1 Achromobacter sp. DMS1
CACCTCCGGCGCGATGGCGATGCGCAGCCGCTGCTGCGTCCAGCGGGCCGATGTGGCGGCGCGCCTCGTTGATCGTCTCGGCCACGCCCCACGAGCGTGCGCGCGCCCTTGCCCAGCCGGTGCGTGATGGTGGCGTCCATCAGGAGCTGGTTGATGAGCTGGCTGGCGTGGGTGGCGTTCTGGTGAATGCGCGCCACGCGCTCGTGCAGGCGGTCCGCATCGGTTTCTTCCAGCGCCACTTCCGCCTGCGCCCGCAGCGACGCGAGCGGCGTGCGGACCTGGTGCGCCGCGTCGGCCACCAGGGTGTTGAGCGTGTCCATCATGCGGCCAGCCGTTGCATGAAGGCGTTGAGCGCCTCCACCAGCCGCCGCACTTCGCGCGGCACGGGCGCCGCCAGCGGCGCCAGGTCGTCGGGCGCGCGGCGGCGCAGCTCGCGCTCCACCCCCGCCAGCGGCGCGAATGCGCGCTGCACGCCGAACCACAGCAGGCCCAGCGCCACCAGCGCCAGCCCCACCAGCGGCAGCAGGCTGCGCTGCAGAATCTCCCCGGCCAGCGCCTGGCGCGAGCCCAGGGTCTCGGCCACGCGCACCGTCACCCAGCCCGCGTGCCGGCTGGCCGACACCAGGCGGCCCACCGTGGCCACGCGCACCGGTTCGTCGTGATAGCGCAGGTAGGCGAACACCGGCGTGGCCGATTGCGCCAGCGGCAGGCCGGGCGCCAGGTCGCCATAGCCCGTGATGAGGCTGCCGTTGGAGGCGCGCGCCTCGTAGAACACCCGCTCGCTGCCCGAGAGCATGGCCAGCGAGGAAACCGGCGGTTCCACGGTAATGGAGTTGTCCTCGATCTGCACCGAGCCGGCGATGGTGAGCGCGGACGCCGCCAGCAGCCGGTCGAACGCCTGTTCGGCGGCCCGGCGCGCATAGTCGTGCAGGAAGAACACCGTGGCCGCCAGCGCGCAGGCCAGCAGCGCCACCCCCAGCGCGAAGACGCGCCGCCGGATGGAGAAGGATTCAGCCCGGCTCATGGCTGCGCGCCTGATAGCCGACGCCGCGCACGGTAATGATGTCCACGGTGCTGCCCGCCAGCTTCTTGCGCAGGCGGGAGATCAGCAGTTCCAGCGCGTTGAGCGAGCCGTCGTCCAGGTCGAAGAGCTGGTTCATGAGGCGCTCCTTGGCCACGGTCTGGCCCTGCCGGCCGAGCAGGATTTCGAGCAGCCGGAACTCACGGCGGCCCAGGTCCACGTGCTGCGCGCCGATGCTGGCGGTGCGCGCGGCCAGGTCCAGGCTCAGGTTGCCGTAGACCGCCACGCTGCTGGTCTGGCCGGCCGGGCGGCGCAGCAAGGCGCGCAGCCGCGCCTCGAGTTCGCGCAGATCGAAGGGCTTGACCAGGTAGTCGTCGGCGCCCAGGTCCAGCATGTCGATCTTGTCTTCGATTTCGGCGCGCGCGGTCACGACCAGCACGGGCGCGTCCATGCCGGCGGCGCGCAGTTCGCGGATCAGGGTGAAGCCGTCCTTGCCGGGCAGATTGATGTCCAGCACCAGCGCGTCCCAGTCTTCGTCCAGCGCCCAGCGCAGCGCCTCCGAGCCGTCGCGCAGCCATTGCACGCTGTGGCCGGCGCGGCGCAGCTTGCTTTCCACGGCGTCGCCCAGGTCGAGGTTGTCCTCGACCAGCAGAATGCGCATCTCGCTCCTCCGGTGTCGTTGTGGTTTTGGAGAGGAGTTTAAGGGGTATGGGATGGGGGTGGGGGGAAGGGGCTTGCGGGGCTCGCCCCAGGCCGCCGCGCGCAAGCCGGGCGGCTCGCAGCCCGGCGTCCGCGCCGCCGGGCGACCCACGAAGAGCAGCCTCCGGCACGACCGCCGGGAAAAACCAAGGGCTTATCCCTCTCCGCCCGCAGCGGGGCCGATCTGCCCGACATACCGGCAATCCAGTTCGAGCGACAGTTCGTCCGTCCCCAGGATGTCGAGTTCGACCGCGGTGCCGCGCTCCAGCTCGGGCATGCCGCCCACGCGCGTCACCAGCGGCGCGTTGGCGAAGCGCACGAGGTCTTCGCGCAGCACGTGCGCGACGGTGCGGGTGATGTTGTGCTGCTTCAGCCAGCGCAGGCACCAGTAGCGCTCCATCGCGCTCTGGAACTCGGCCCAGGTCGCATATTGCGCGTCGAAGGCGCCGATGATGGCGAACAGGTCGGCGTCGCGCGGCTTGAAGGGGGCCACCAGGCGCGCGGACACGCCGTGTTCGACCGCTGCGATCAGTTGCCACTGGTTCACCAGGTCCACGTAGCGGCGCAGCGGCGAGGTGCTCCAGGCGTACTGCGGCACGCCGATGGCCTCGTGCGGCAGGGCCTGGGTGCTCATGCGCACGCGCCCCGCCTGCTGCGACCGGTAGATGCCGGGCACGCCGTGCTGGTGGAGCAGGCCGCCCCACAGATTGTTGGCCAGGATCATGTACTCGGCCACCATGCGGTCCAGCGGCGCGTTGCGCTGGCGCGGCACCAGGCGCACCGGCGTGTCCGGGTCGTCCGGGCTGCCGTCCAGGTAGAAGCTGTATTCCACGCGCGAGTTGTTCTCGGGCTTGCCGCGCACCTTCTCGCGCTGGGCCGACAGCGCCTGCGCCAGCTTCCACAGCGGGCGCAGCCAGTGCCCATAGGGCAGCGCGGCGCAGGGGTCGGCCAGGGCTTCCTCGGTGATCTGCGTGTCCAGCATGTTGTGGCGCAGGTTCTCGCGCACCACCACGCGCTCGATGCGGGTTTCGGATTCGAGGATCTCGCCCGTTTCGGGATCGGCCACGGCGTACAGCGAAAGCGCCGGCACTTCGCGCCCCGCATCCAGCGAGAACGCCTGGATGACGCTGTCGGGCTGCATGGGAATCTTGTCGCCGGGCATGTACACGGTGGACAGCCGCGCGCGCGCCAGCTTGTCGAACTCGCTGCCGCGCGTGACGCTCAGGCCGGGGGCGGCGACGTGGATGCCTACCCGCAGCTTGCCGCCGGGCAGTTCGGAGACGGACAGCGCGTCGTCGATCTCGGTGGTGGTGATGTCATCCACCGAATAGATCTCGGCGTCCGCCAGCGGCAGGTCGCGGTCCAGCGGCGGCAGCTCCAGTTCCGGAAAGCCGGTGCCGCGCGGGAAATTGGAGGCCAGGAAGCGGCGCTTATGCAGCGCCAGCGCGTGGGGCCAGGCTCCGAGGTCCAGCAGCAGGCGGTCGGGCGTCTTGCCCAGCCGCGCGCACGCCGCGTCCAGCGCCTTCCATTGCTGCGAATTCTTGTCCGGACGCACCAGCAGCGATTCGGCTGCCTGTGCGATCGGCTCGGGCAGCTGGCCCGCGGCCATTTCGTCCACCCAGGCCTGCTGCTGTTCGGCCTGGCGCTGCTTTTTCTCCAGCGCCGCCAGCGCGCCGCAGGATGTCGGGCGGGGCGGGGCGGTACCGGCCCTTGCCGCGCCGGTGGAAATAGGCCGGCCGCGCCATGCAGCCGCAGCAGCACCGCCGCCTGCTCCACCGGCGTGGGGGCGTGCCCGTAGTAATCCGCCGCCAGCGCGGGGGCGTCGAATTCTTCCTGGGGCGCGCATTCCCACAGGAATTGCAGATCCAGCGACTCCGCCGCTTCGGCGGCTTCCTTCATGAGCGCCGCGGGTTCGGGCGCGGAAAACGTGAACAGGGTATTGGCGCGCTTGATCTTGCTGCGCTTGCCCGATTCGGACTCGACCTGCAGGCTGGCGTCGGTTTCGGACAGGATGTGGCCGGCCTTGAAGCTGCCGTCGTCTTCGTAAAACACGTACATGGTGAGGGGTCTTCCTGGGCGGCGCGGCGGCGCCGCCTTGCGCGGCTTGCTTAGGGATTGGAGATCGTATTCGGGGGAGGGTGACCGGAACCTAGCGCGAAATCGAGCACTTCCGGCATCCAGCGGGCAAAATCGGACAAGCCGTGATCGCTGCCCTCGACGATGCGCTGCCGGCAGCCCGCGTAATGGGCGCGCATCTCGCGCCAGTCCAGCACTTCGTCGCCGGTGGCGGCCACCAGGAAGTAGCGGTCCGGCTGCGTGACCCGGGCCGGCTGGATGGCGGCGAGTTCATCCACGTATTCGGGACGGAAGACGAACGGCGCGTCGGAATGATACATGCGGTGCTCGCCCACCTGCGTCGCCAGGTCGCGCGGCGCATGCACTGCCGGGTTGAGCAGCACGGCCTTGCAGCCGAGCTGTTCGGCCAGCCAGGTGGCGTAATAGCCGCCCAGCGACGAGCCGACCACGGCTCAGCGCGCGGGGCGAGTCGGCGCCCTGCAGTTGGCGCCGCGCGATGCCCATGGCCAGCGCGATCGCCTCGCGCGGCTGGCCGGCCAGCTGCGGGCAGGCCCCATGCGTCGGCCAGCCCGCGCTGCGTCATGGCGTCGGCCTCATGCGGGCCTTGAACGAGTCGGGCGAGGAGCGGAAACCGTGCAGATAGAGAATCATGGAAAGTCCTCGCTACGGTTGCGCGCCGTAAGCCGGGCCATGGGCTGCGCCCTGGCGGGCCGGGGCGGCGCTCAAGCGCGCGCGCAGGGCGTCGAGCAGCTTGCCGTGCACGCCGCCGAAGCCGCCATTGCTCATGACCAGGATGTGGTCGCCG
>NZ_LHSJ01000311.1:0-4564 GCF_001270295.1 Achromobacter sp. DMS1
CGCCCTGGGCCTCGCTTACTCCGCGGAGGTCATCCGCAAAGACCAGCTGATCCAGTGGGCTGGCGGCGTTGTGTTTGCCGGCGCTCTCGCCGGCGGCCTCATCAAGCTGATCTTCTGAATATGAGCGCCCCTGAAAAGGCGTCGCGCCAGCGCGGTGGGGCCGCGCCCGAGACGCCTGCCACAGCGTCGAGCGTTCCACCGAATCAGTACCCACTGTTCAAGGGAGCCACCCGCATAGCCACCATCAAGGGCGGCGTTCCGACCCGAGCCTTTGTTGGCCTGGTCTTCCTGACCGTCTCGGTCGCCATGTTCACCCTCTGGGGCTGGCTGCTCGGACCTGTCCTGTACCCGGTCGTGGCTGTGCTCAGCCGAAATGACGATCGCGCGTTCTGGATTTGGGAGCTCTGGGCAAAGACCAAGCTCTTTGCACCCAACAAACGGCACTGGGGCGCCGTTTCCCTGACCCCCACCCCATACGGCAAGCGCCGGCGTTGGTGCCGGCAGCTGGGAGATCGTAATCAATGACCCACCACGCTCCGGCGCTGCCCGCTAAAGAGCCGGCAGTCAGCAAGTATGTTCCATTTTCGCACCATGTCACCGAATCCATCATTGCCACTCGTGATTGGGAATATCTGTCGACCTGGCGCATCGACGGACGCACCTTCGAAGGTTACTCCGAAGCCGAGCAAAAGGCCTGGATCGAGGAGCTGAACAACGTTCTCCGTGGGTGGCCGAGTGGCTTCGGCCTCTGGACGCATTTGGTTCGGCGTCGTGTCTCCGAATACCCGGAAAGCAACTACCCCGACGCGTTCTCACGCGCTCACGACGCCGCCTACCGCAAGGTTTTCGATGGCAAGCCGCCGATCGCCGGCCGCCGGATCAAGCGGCCGACGCCCGCGACTGCGACTGCTGCTTGGCTTCGGTGTAAGCCTTGGCGGCGTTGTGCACGTGCTGGCTGGCCAGCAGGGCCGCCAGGTCGCCGTTGCCCGCGATGACCGCGTTCAGGATCTGCGCATGCTCGTCCCAGTTCTGCCGGGCGCGGTGCATATTGCTCGGCGCGAACACCAGCGCCGTGCGGTCGCGCAGCGAACGCATGAGGTCGGTCAGCACCGCGTTGCCGGCCACGGTGGCGAGCATTTCGTGGAATTGGGAATTCAGCGCCTGGAACTTGTCGAGCTGTCCGCTGCTGACCGCCTGCGTGCCCTCGCGCAGGAAGGCCTGCAGCCGCTCCACTGTCTTTTCGTCGCGCCGCTGGGCCGCGAGCTTGGCGTTCAGGCCCTCCAGCGTGGCCCGCACTTCCACCATGTCGTAGGCGGCCGCTTCCGACAGCACCGACACCGACGCGCCGCGGCGCTGCACGATGGTGACCAGGCCCTCGGCGGCCAGCGCGCGCAGCGCGCCCGCACGGGAATGCGCGACACGCCCATCTCTTCCGAGAGCCGCCCTTCGACCAGGCGGTCTCCCGGCGTGAATTCGCCGCTCAGGATGCGTTCGCGCAGCTTGTCGCGGATGACCGCGAAAAGCTGGGGATGCTGCTCGCCGATCTTGAGCGGCGCGGATTTCGTCTCGGCATGCAGGCTATCGGTGGCGGAGGTCATGGGGGCGACATGGCGTAATGAATACAGTTTCCATTGTATTACCGGGTGTAGCAGCGCCGATGGGTGTTTGCCCCATCATGCGCCCCAGAAGGCTTTGACAAGCACCCCGATGGCGCTCAGCGCGCACACGGCAAGCAGGATGGCGCGCACCGCGTGCGGCGGCAGGCGGTGGCGGAGCCGGTTGGAGACCGCGAAACCGGCCAGCAGAAAGGGAGCCAGGCTGAGCGCCAGTCCGGCGTGATGCGCCGTATAGCGGTTGGCCAGCGCCAGCATGGACAGCGAGAAAATCGATCCCAGGAAGAGCACCATGCCCAGCGTGGCCCGCAGGCGCGGCGGCGCGGCGTGCTGCAGCACGATGGCGATGGCGGCGCGCCCACCGAGGTCATGGTGCCCATGAGTCCCGAGGCCACGCCCGCGCCCGAGACGCGCGCCGGGCTGGCCTCGAAACGCAGCCCGGCCGCGCTCAGCGCCACGGCGGCCAGCACCAGCACCGCGAACAGCGCGCCCAGCGCCTGGGGCGGGAACCGCGTCATGGCGTAGATGGCGAGCAGCGTGCCCACGGCCCGGCCGGCCAGCGCGTAGCTGACCGAGGGCCAGTGGATGGCGCCGCGCACGCGCAGCGCGCTGAACAGGGAGATGAAGCCGCCCAGCGTGAGCAGCGGCCCGGGGGCGAGCTGGGGGAAGAACAGCGCCGCCACGGGCGCGGCGAACATGGCGAAGCCGATGCCTCCCACGCCCTGGGCGATGGCCGCGCCGAACACCACCACGGCCATGGTGGCGTAGTGCCAGAGATCGGGAGGGGGGAGAGCCGGCATGGGTTTGTCTCCATATGTATACGATAGTCTATCTAGAAATTCAGTCCGGCTATCGACAGGTCAGGGAATTTCCGGGTAAACCCCGACAAGCTCCTGAATAATCGTGGGTTTTTTAGGCTTATCGCTTTCCCTAGGGCATGCATATTTCGATTGGTATAGCGCCCTACGAAATATAGTATACCAATGTGACGATTTCGGATGTCACAATACAAGGGGAACCGCATGCAATCGGACGTCGTACTCAATGTGGCGCATTGGGTCTATCTGCTCAGCGTGATCGTGATCATTCTCACGATGATTCTGCGCGCCAATGTCGTGGTGCCGTCGGTGATCGGCACGTTTCTGGTGGTGTTTGCCATTACCGGCAACCCCATCAGCGGCCTGATCGGCATTTTCTCGGCCAGCTTCGTGGCCGCCAAGGAGCTCTTCAACATCTTCCTGGTCATCACGTTCATGACCGCCTTGCTCAATTCGCTCAAGACGCTGCAGGCCGACGTGCGGATGGTGCAGCCCTTTCGCAAGGTGATGCGCAGCGGGCATTCCTCGTTTCTCATCATCGTCGTCTGTACCTATGTGATCTCCCTCTTTTTCTGGCCCACGCCCGCGGTGCCGCTGGTGTCGGCCCACCGCGACCTGCTGCGCCTGAACTTCGGCGTCTTCGCGCTGCACCTGATCCAGGTGTCGCTCTTCGTGGTCGTGCCCGCGCTGCTTGCGCGCACAGGCGCGCTGGACGCCCGCGATCTGTGGAAGGTCTACCTGCCCGTTATTCTGGTGTCATTCGTGCTGATGGTGCCGGCGGTTTTCATGGCGGAAAGGCGGCGCGCGCACCGCGGCGCCCTGCGGGCTTCCGTGGCCTGGCTGGTGGCGGTCTGTGCGCTGCTGCCCGCGGCCAGCCAGGGCTTCTACACGCTGGCCATCGCGCTGACCGCCTTCTTCGCGGCCTTCAACGTGCTGGAGGCGCTCCAGCCTTCGCTGGTGTCGCGCGTGGCGCCGCCGGCCTACAAGGGGCTGGCCCTGGGGTTCTACAACACCGCCCAGGCGGCCGGCCTGTTCACGGGCGGGGCGCTGGGCGGCTGGCTCGCCTCCCATGCCGGCGCCAATGCGGTATTCGCCGGCGCGGCGGCGTTGGCCGCGCTATGGCTGGCCGTGACCTGGGCGCTGCGGCCCCTGTCCTGAGCGGCCGCCGCCCGGAAAGCGTGCGGTTTCCGGCGGAATCGCCCCCAGATGCGGCGAAAAGCCGGCAATATGCGGGACGCTTTTGTCACCAATGGCGTTGGCGCGCGGCCGGCTTTTCGTCGATAATACGAACCATACTGCGGTTTCATACAGGCTCGCCGGTCATCGTCATGGTGACCGGCGAGTTTCATGAGGCCCGTCTTCAACAACGCTTTGACGTTGTTGCCGGCATGCCCGCGGCAACGCGCAGGCGAGGCCGTCAACGACAGAGGGACATCGGCAATGGCATCGGTTAACAAAGTCATCCTCGTGGGCAATCTGGGCCGCGACCCGGAAATCCGCTACAGCCCCGACGGGGCCGCAATCTGCAACATGTCCGTCGCCACCACTTCCCAATGGAAGGACAAGGCCACGGGCGAGCGCCGCGAAGAAACCGAATGGCATCGCGTCGTCATGTACAACCGCCTGGCCGAAATCGCCGGCGAATACCTGAAGAAGGGCCGGTCGGTCTACATCGAAGGCCGCCTCAAAACGCGCAAGTGGCAGGATAAGGACACCGGCGCCGACCGCTACAGCACCGAAATCGTGGCTGACCAGATGCAGATGCTGGGCGGGCGCGACAGCGGCGGCGAAGGCGGCGGTTATGGCGGCGGCTACGACGACGCCCCGCGCCAGCAGCGCGCCCCGGCCCAGCGTCCCGCGCCCCAGCAACGCCCCGCCCCGCAGGCCGCTCCGGCCAGCAGCGGCGCGAATCTCGCCGACATGGACGACGATATTCCGTTCTAACCGTTCTGGCGCTTCGCGCAGCAATAGCAAGCAGGCCTTGCCGCAACGTGCGGCAAGGCCTTTTCTTTGCGGCGCGCGGCGTCCCGGTCCGCTACGCGCCGCGCCGCCCGGGCGGACGCCGCGGCGCGGCCTTGGCGCGCAGCCGCCGCCAGGCCGATGACGAAGCCCGTGGCCGACAGCAGGATGCCG
>NZ_LHSJ01000312.1:0-4550 GCF_001270295.1 Achromobacter sp. DMS1
ACGGTGGCGGCGGTGCGCCGCGGGGTGGACGAGATCACGGTGGGTTCGCGCGAGATTGCGGCGGGCAACACGGACCTGTCCAGCCGCACCGAAGAGCAGGCGGCGTCGCTGGAGCAGACGGCGGCGTCGATGGAAGAGCTGGCCTCGACGGTCAAGCAGAACGCGGACAATGCGCGGCAGGCCAACCAGCTGGCGGCCAGCGCGTCGGACGTGGCCGAGCGCGGCGGTCAGGCGGTGTCCGAGGTGGTGAGCACGATGCAGAGCATTTCGGCCAGCTCGAGCAAGATTTCGGAGATCGTGTCGGTGATCGACGGCATCGCGTTCCAGACGAATATTCTGGCGCTGAACGCGGCGGTGGAGGCGGCGCGGGCGGGCGAGCAGGGCAAGGGTTTCGCGGTGGTGGCGGGCGAGGTGCGTTCGCTGGCGCAGCGCAGCGCGCAGGCGGCCAAGGAGATCAAGGGCCTGATCGAAGACTCGGTGAACAAGGTGGGGGCGGGCTCGCAGCAGGTGGAGCGCGCCGGGGCGACGATGCAGGAGATCGTGGCGTCGGTGAAGCGTGTGACGGACATCATGGGCGAGATTTCGGCGGCGTCGGAAGAGCAGTCCAGCGGTATCGACCAGGTGAACCGGGCGGTGTCGCAGATGGACGAGGTGACGCAGCAGAACGCGGCGCTGGTGGAGGAGGCGGCGGCTGCGGCCGGTTCGCTGCAGGAGCAGGCGCAGCGGCTGGCCGAGGCGGTGTCGGTGTTCAAGATCAACGCGGGCGAGGTCATCGAGGTGCCCGCCCAGCAGCTCGGCGGCTATGCCGCGCCGACCTTGACGCACGCCTGATCCAGGCGAAAAACCCGCTTGGCAGAAGGCGGGGCCGGCCGCGCGACGCGTCCGGCCCCGCGTCCATCCGGCGCCGCGATGCGAGGGGATCGCGCATTTAAGTTCCCGGAAATACGGACGTTAACTGTCATAACGTCCGATAAACGCGTGTGTACACAATCTGGCCGCGCCGCAGCACGATTCGCCGCCGTGGATCGGACGGCGAGGCGGGCGTGTGCCCGCCCGTTCGACCACGATATGTTGCAAGCGGAGATGTACAGTGCGGGTCAATCTTCCAGTCACGAACGTTGAAACCAAGCTGCGCGACGATCAGTACCTGATTTCGCGCACCGATACCAAGGGCCGCATCGTCTACGCCAACCCGGCGTTCGTGGAGGTCAGCGGCTTTTCGAGCGAAGAGCTGATCGGCAAGGCCCACAATATCGTGCGCCATCCGGACATGCCGCCGGCTGCCTACGAAGACCTGTGGCGCACGCTGCAGGCGGGCGAGTCCTGGCTGGGGTTGGTCAAGAACCGCCGCAAGGACGGCGGCTATTACTGGGTGCTGGCCAACGCCACGCCCATCGTCGAGAACGGGGAAGTCGTGGCCTATTCCTCGGTGCGCATCAAGCCCACGGACGAGCAGATCGAGATGGCCGAGGCCCTGTACGCCCGCATGCGCGAGGGCCGTGCGCGGGGCGTGCGCATCCTGCGCGGACGCCCGGTGCGCGCGGGGTGGCGGCGCATCTTCGATGCGCTGGCCTTTCCGTTCGGGCGCGGCGTGCGCAACCGCATGCTGCGCCATTCGGTGCTGACCGCGGCTGTCCTGGTCGCGGCCGGCGCCTATGGCCTGCGGGCGAACTGGAGCCAGCTCGACACTGCCGGCGCAGTCCTGGGCTGCGGGTTGCTGGCGCTGGCGACGGCGGGCATTTTCGTCATGGGCTGGCGGCTTTCGCGGTTCATGCTGGACCCGCTCAAGGACGCCGCGGACATGGCGCGCCAGGTGGCCGCCGGCAACCTCACCACCGAGATCGTGGCGGAGTCGGACGACGAAGTGGGCGGCCTGAAGTTCTCGCTGGAAGTCATGCGCAAGAGCCTCATCGGCATCGCCCGCGACGTCGCCGTCGGCATCGAAGGCACTACGCGGGCCGCGGCGCAGATCGCGCGAGGCAACCAGGAACTGTCGGGCCGCACGGAAAACCAGGCGGCATCGTTGCAGCAGACCGCCGCCAGCATGGAGCAGCTCACGTCCACGGTGCGGCAGAACGCCGACAGCGCCCGCCAGGCCAACGAACTGGCCGACAGCAGCATGGCGGTGGCCCGGCGTGGCGGCGAAGCCGTGGGCCGGGTGGTGCAGACGATGCACGGCATTTCGGACAGCTCGCGCCGCATTGCCGATATCGTCAGCATCATTGAGGGCATTGCGTTCCAGACCAACATCCTCGCGCTCAATGCCGCCGTGGAGGCTGCGCGGGCCGGCGAATCCGGCAAGGGGTTCGCGGTGGTGGCCGGGGAGGTGCGCAGCCTGGCGCAGAAGAGCGCCCAGGCCGCCAAGGAGATCAAGGACCTGATCGAGGATTCGGTGGGACGGGTCGCCGAGGGTTCGTCGCAGGCCGAGCAGGCGGGCGCCACGGTGGAGGACATCGTGGCCGCTGTGCGGCGCGTGCGGGACATCATCGGCGAGATCGCGCGCGCGTCGGCGAAGCAGGCGGCGGGCATCGACCAGGTGGACGGCGCCGTGACCGAGCTGGACGCCATGACGGAACAGAATACGGTCCTGGTCGAGGAGCTGGGCGGCGCCGTGCAGCAACTGGGCGCGCAGTCGATGGCGCTGCGCGAAACCATGCGCGTTTTCCGGATCGGCGCGAACGCCTGAGCGCGCCCGGGCGTCCGCATGGCTGCGCTTGCCGGGCGGCGGGCGCTTTCCCTACTTGCCGGCCAGACCGTCCAGCACGCGGCTCATCTCGGTGAGCCCGGACTCGAACAGGGATTCCAGGAACGGCGCCGAGTGCGGCAGCACGACAGTCAGAATGACGACGCCCGTGATGAGGGTGACGGGGAAGCCCACCGAGAACACGGAAAGCTGCTGGGCGCTGCGGTTGAGAATACCCATGGCCAGGTTGATGGTGAGCAGCGCGCATATCAGCGGAAGCGCCAGCAGCAGGCCGGAAACGAAGACCGTGCGTCCCCATTCGACGATGATGCCCCAGCCGTTCTGGTGCAGCTGGATGGCGTCCACCGGCACGGTGTCGAAAGAGCGCACCAGCGCCGCCAGCACCAGCAGGTGGCCGTCCAGCGCAAGGAAGGTCAGCATGGCCAGGATGTTGAACAGGCGCGACAGCACCGCCGTGTTGGCGCCGGTGCTGGGGTCGAAGAAGGAGGCGAAGGACAGCCCCATCTGCAGGCCGACGAATTCGCCCGCGGTCTGCACCGCCGCGAACACCATGCGCATCGTGAAGCCCATGGCGATGCCGATCAGCACCTGCTGCATGACCATCCACAGTCCGGCATAGGAGCCCGGCGCGATGGGCGGCATGGGGGGCAGGGCCGGGCTGACGGCCGCGGCCAGGGCGAACGACAGGCCGATCTTGACCTTGAGGGGAATGGACGACTCGGAAAAGAGCGGGGCCGTGCCGACCAGCGCCAGGATGCGGACGAACGGCCACAGGAACTGGCCGATCCAGCCGTTGAGCTGTTCGATCGTGAAGGCGAACATCGGAAGCGGCGTCAGGACACCAGCCCGGGGATCTGGCCGATGAGCTGGCGGATGTAGTCGACCATCAGACCGATGAGCCAGGGGCCGAGCAGCACCAGCACGCCGCACATGGCAAGCAGCTTGGGAATGAAAGACAGCGTCATTTCATTGATCTGCGTGGCGGCCTGGAAAATACTGATGACCAGCCCGACGACGAGCGTGACCAGGAGCAGCGGACCGGCCAGGGCCAACACGATTTTCATCGCCTGGTAGGCCATGGTCATGACGGTTTCGGCGGTCATGGCGATTCCCCCTGTGCGCGGTTCATTGGTAGAAGCTCTGCGCGAGCGATCCCATGAGCAGGTGCCAGCCGTCTGCAAGCACGAACAGCATCAGCTTGAACGGCAAGGCGACGGTCACGGGCGGCACCATCATCATGCCCAGGGCCATCAGCACGCTGGCGACCACCAGGTCAATGATGAGAAACGGAATGAAGATCGTGAAACCGATCTGGAACGCGGTTTTCAGTTCGCTGGTGATGAAGGCCGGCACCAGGATCTTCAGGGGCACCTGCGTGGGGTCTTCCATGGCCGGCATCTGCGCCAGGTTGGCAAAGAGCGACAGGTCGTTCTCGCGGGTCTGGTGCAGCATGAAGGTGCGCAGCGGCGCGGTGGCCCGCTCGACCGCGGTCTCGAACGGAATGGAGCCTTCGGACAGCGGCTTGTAGGCGTCGGCGTAGATTTTGTCGAACACCGGCGACATGGTGTAGAAGGTGAGAAAGAGCGCCAGCCCGATCAGCACGTGGTTGGGCGGCGACATGGCGGTGCCCATCGCCGTGCGCAGCAGCCCGAGCACGATGATGATGCGCGTGAAGCCCGTCATCATCAGGAGCGCGGCGGGCAGGAAAGACAGCGACGTCATCAGCAGCAGGGTCTGCATGCTGAGCGAATAGGTCTCCGAGCCGTTAGGGCCGGGCGTGGCGGTCAGGGCGGGCAGGGTGGCCTGGGCCACCACGCCGGCGGGGAAGACGGCCAGGCCGAGCAGG
>NZ_LHSJ01000313.1:0-4522 GCF_001270295.1 Achromobacter sp. DMS1
CGCAGCAGGCGCTGGATGCCCGCACGCGGCGCATCAGCGGCCGCTGGCTGACCGCGCTGGACGCCGAGCGCGAAGCGGCGCGGAAACTGCGCGCCCGGCTGGACGAGGCTGCCTCGCGCGAGCAGGGCCTGCAGGCGCGCGTGCGCGAAATGGAAGCGGCGCTGGCCGAAGCCACGCGCGCCGCCGAACGCAAGGCCCAGACGCTGCAGGCGGAGTCGGCCGCGGCGCTGGCTCGGCAGCGGGCCGCGCTGGAGGGCAGGGCGAAACACGGCCATTCAGGCGCTCAACGAAGCGCCAGCAGATCGAGGCGCTCGAATCGCGGCTGGCGCGGGCTGAAGAGGGGCTGCAGGAAGCGCATGCGGCCCAGGCCCGCAAGGACGAGCAGCTGGCCGAACTTGCGCGCCACCTCGTCGCCGCCACCCGGCCTGCCGCTTGACCTTCCCATGGTGGTAATCCTTAGAGTGTGAACCTGGAGTGTGAATCATCGCGGCATTGCCGCGCCCCAGGACACCAGGAGTTGCCATGGAAAGCCTACATCGCGCCGCTGCGCTCGCCCTGCCCATCGAGGGCATGACCTGCGCTTCCTGCGTGCGCCGCGTCGAGAAAGCCCTGGGCGCGGTGCCCGGCGTGGCCAAGGCCAGCGTCAATCTCGCCACCGAGCGCGCCGACATCGCTTTCGACGGGGCCCGACGCGCAGGCGGTGGTGCAGGCGGTGCGCAAGGCGGGCTACGACGTGCCGACGCGCGAGCTGGACCTCGCCATCGGCGGCATGACCTGCGCCTCATGCGTGGGCCGGGTCGAGAAAGCCCTGAAATCGGTGCCCGGCGTCACGGGCGCCAGCGTCAACCTGGCCAATGGCCGGGCCCAGGTCGCGGCCGTGGGCGGCGTGTCGGTAGCGGCGCTGACGGCGGCCGTGGCCAGGGCCGGCTACGAAGCCACGCCCGTGTCGGGCCAGGAGGCGGAGCCGGACGCGCTGGACGCCCGCCAGGAAGCGTGCGCCGCGCGCTGCTGCGCGATCTCGTCGTGGCGGCCGTGCTCGCGCTGCCTGTATTCGTGCTCGAAATGGGCGGGCACATGATCCCCGCTTTCCACCACGCGGTTGCCCACAAGCTGGGCACGCAGACGAGCTGGATTATCCAGTTCGCGCTTGCCACCGCCGTGTTGGCCGGCCCGGGGCGGCGTTTTTTCGCGGCGGGCATTCCGGCCCTGTTCCGGGGCGCGCCCGACATGAATTCGCTCGTGGCGCTGGGCGCGGGCGCGGCCTATCTCTATTCCGTCGTCGCCACCTTCGCGCCGGGCCTGTTGCCGGCCGGCACGGTCAACGTGTACTTCGAGGCCGCCGCCGTCATCGTGGCGCTGATCCTGCTGGGCGCTACCTGGAAGCCAAGGCCAAGGGCAATACCTCGGCCGCGATCCAGCGGCTGGTGGGCCTGCGGCCCAAGACGGCCCGTGTGCGGCGCGACGGGCAGGCGCGCGAGGTGCCGCTGGCCGAGGTGGCCGTGGGCGATCTTGTCGAGATCCGGCCCGGGGAGCGCGTGCCGGTGGACGGCGACGTGCAGGAAGGCAGCAGCTTCGTGGACGAGTCCATGATCAGCGGCGAACCCGTGCCGGTCGAGAAAACGCCCGGCGCGCAGGTGGTGGGCGGCACCGTCAACCAGAACGGCGCGCTGACGGTGCGGGCCACGCATGTCGGCGGCGACACGGTGCTGGCGCAGATCATCCGCATGGTGGAGCATGCCCAGGGCGCCAAGCTGCCCATCCAGGCGCTGGTGGACCGCATCACCATGTGGTTCGTGCCCGCGGTCATGGCCGCGGCGGCGCTGACCTTCGCGCTCTGGCTGCTGTTCGGCCCGCAGCCGGCGCTGACCTACGCGCTGGTCAATGCGGTGGCGGTGCTCATCATCGCGTGCCCCTGCGCCATGGGCCTGGCCACGCCCACCTCCATCATGGTGGGTACGGGCAGGGCGGCGCAGCTCGGTGTGCTGTTCCGCAAGGGCGAGGCCCTGCAGTCGCTGCGCATGCGCGGGTGGTGGCGGTGGACAAGACCGGCACGCTCACGCAGGGCCGGCCCGAGCTTACGGACCTGGTGCTGGCCGAGGGCATGGCGGAAGCGGGCCGCGACGACATCCTGCGCAAGATCGCTGCCGTGGAGGCGCGATCCGAGCACCCGATCGCGCAGGCCATCGCGCGCGCGGCCCAGGAACGCGGCCTGGCGCCGGGGCCAGGGCCGGCGGCTTCGAGTCGCTCACGGGCTTCGGCGTCGCGGCCACGGTCGACGGCGAGCGCGTGCAGATCGGGGCCGACCGCTATATGGCCCGCCTGGGCCTGGACGTCTCGGGCCTGCGTCCGCAGGCCGAGCGGCTCGGCGAAGAAGGCAAGACGCCGCTCTACGCCGCTATCGGCGGCAGGCTGGCCGCCATGGTGGCCGTGGCCGATCCCGTCAAGGAAAGTTCGGCCCAAGCCATCCGCAACCTGCATGCGCAAGGGCTGAAAGTGGCGATGGTGACCGGCGACAACCGGCGCACCGGCCAGGCCATCGCGCGCCAGCTCGGCATCGACGAGGTGGTGGCCGAGGTGCTGCCCGACGGCAAGGTCGAGGCGGCAGGCGGCTGCGCGAGCGTTACGGCGCCGTGGCCTATGTCGGCGATGGCATCAACGACGCGCCCGCGCTGGCGGGAGCGGACGTGGGCGTGGCCATCGGCACCGGCACCGACATCGCCATCGAGGCCGCCGACGTGGTGCTCATGTCGGGCGACCTGGGCGGCGTGCCGCACCGCGCTGGGCATCTCGCGCGCCACCATGACCAACATCCGCGAGAACCTGTTCTGGGCCTTCGCCTACAACGTGGCGCTGATTCCGGTGGCAGCGGGCGCGCTTTACCCGTTCAACGGCGCCTTGCTCTCGCCCATGTTCGCCGCCGGGGCCATGGCCCTGTCCAGCGTGTTCGTGGTGAGCAATGCCCTGCGCCTGCGGCGTTTCCGGCCGTAGCGCGGGCGGGCGCGGCTTGCGCCCGGGCGCTGCCCGGCATACCCTTGCCCGGCCTTGTTTCCATTTCGTGGGGTAAGTCATGAGCCGTTCCGTCTCCGCCGTCATCGCGTGCGCGCTGTCGGCCTTCGCCATTGCCGCGCCCGCCCAGGCCCGCGACTACCAGATCGATCCCGAGCACACGGAAGTGGTGGTGAGCTGGAGCCACTTCGGATTTTCCAGGCCGACCGCGCACGCGGGCGCATCGAGGGCGTGCTGCGCTACGACGCGGCGCGCCGGCCGCTTATCGGCGCGCTGCGCGTGCCCGTGGAAAGCCTGACCTCGCACGTGCCCAAGCTGGATCGAGGTGCTGCGCGGCCCCGAGTTCTTCGACGCCGCCACGTATCCGTACATCCGTTTCGAAAGCACGTCGGTGCGCGACCAGGGAGACGGCCGGCTGCGCATCGAGGGCGTGTTGCGCATCAAGAACCACGAGCAGCCGGTGGTGCTGGAAGCCGTGCGCAACCGCGAAGGCACGCATCCGCGCGCGGGACGGCCGGCGGTGGGGTTCGACGCCACGGCCACGCTCAAGCGTGCGACTTCGGCGTGGGCGCCTATGCGCGACGTCAGCGACGACGTGGAGCTGCGCATTACCGCGAGGCGCTGGCCGCCGCCGCGCCCTGACGCAACCAAGGCGCTCCCAGGGCGCCGCTCAGGCGCCGCCCACGCGGAATTCGCGCCAGCGGCGGCCGCCGATCTCGAGCAAGGCGCGCAGGCAGGCCGGACTCATGGGCGGCGATAGCATCGCGCCCTGCAGCAGGACGTTGGCGTAAGGCCGCAGCCCCTGCACCTCGGCCGGCGTGTCGGCGTTGCGCACCAGCACGGGCAGCCGGACCCGCGAGGCCAGATCGATCAGCGAGGCCAGACGGGCCTGCAGCGGCGGCGAGGCGGAAAAACCCGAGGGCAGGCCGATGTGCACTCCCGTGACGCGCAAGCCGTCGTGGCGGTTGGCGGACTGCAGGCGCGCGCGCAGGCCGACGCTGAATTCGGTGTAGGAAGCGAACAATTCGGCGCGGGGATGCAACGGCGCCACCAGGGGGATCAGGAAGGTGACCAGCTCGGCCGGATAACAGGCGGAAACCGGGCCGGCGCGAAAGGCGCCCGGACTCGCGTGCAGCAATCCGTCCTGCAGGCGCAGGCCGTCGCTTTCCCAGAAGCCGTCGGCGGTCCAGCGCGAATGGGGCGGCAGGGGCAGCCAGTCCAGCAGCACCGGCACCCGCGCCCGCAGGCCGTCGAGCGACTGCGCCGCTTTGGCCAGCGCGCTTCCCAGGCTTGCCGCCGGGCCCGGGCGCAAGGGCTGCGCGGTGTACTGCACCACGTATTCGCGCACGCGGCTGTCGGAGGAGAAGACGGGCCGGAAGTTCAGCGTTTCCGATGGCGCCCGGGACTTGGGCGCGCGTGCCGCGGCGGCGTGTCGATTCACGAGGCAGTCAGTTCCAGGAGCGGCGCTGCGGCGTGGCGTGGGGCGAAAGGCGCGCCGCCGGGCAGCGTCGGGGAT
>NZ_LHSJ01000314.1:0-4519 GCF_001270295.1 Achromobacter sp. DMS1
GCCTCGGCCGACGGCGCCGAGCCCGAACGCGATCTGCTGGAGCGCGCCCGGCGCACGCTGGAAGCGCGCATCCAGGCCGACGATCCGCTGGGCGCGCTGCCCGAGCTGCTGGGCTGCGTGCAGCGCTATCCGCAGACAGAGCTGTTCCAGGTGCTGGTGGCGCGCGCGCTGGAAGCCGCGCACCGGCCCGACGAGAGCCTGGCCGTGTGGCGGGGCATCCACCAGCGCTTTCCCGATTCGTCCGATGCGTTCATCCTGATGCTGCGCAACGTGAAGCGCCAGCTGGGCGTGGACGCGGGGCGCAAGGAGATCGAGCTGTACTTCTCCGGCGGCAGCGTGGCCGCGCGCGACATCCTGCTGGAGGCCAAGAGCTGGGACGAGCTCGGCCTGTCCGAGCAGGCCGAAGCATGCTTTGCGCGGCTGGCCGACGCGCATCCCGGGTTCGAGAACGGCTACGTCGCCTGGGCCAAGTCGTGCACGCGGCGCGGCTACCCGTGGCGCGCCCGCGAGGTGCTCGAGCGCGGCCTGGCCGCCATCGGGCCGTCGCGCGCAAGCTCTCGCGCCGGCTGGACGAACTCAATACCGACCTGATCGCGCTGCGCCAGCTCGGCGTGCATGGCGGCGACGACGTGCCCGTCAGCATCCTGGTGCTGGAGAAGCTGTTCGAGGAGATCGGACGCCGCCGCAACGCCGAATACGAGCCGCCGGAAGACGGTTTCCTGGGGCCGGTGCTGATGATCAACGGTTCTCTGGGCGCGGGCGGCGCCGAGCGGCAGTTCGTCAACACCGCGGTGGCCTTGCAGACGGCGATCCAGGAAGGCCGGTCCGTCGCGGGCTACCCGGTGCTCGGTCCGGTGCAGGTCGTCTGCCGTTCGCTGCGCAGCCGCGAGGGCGCCGACTTCTTCGAGGCCACGCTCCGGGAGGCCGGCATTCCGGTGTCGGTCTATGCGGACATGCAGCCCTGGGGCGGCTGCGAATACGCGTCGCTGCTCAGCCCGTACCGCGACTATCTGCGCTTCTTGCCCAAGCAGATCGTGGAAGGCACGAGCAAACTCACCGACGCGATACGCACGGCCGCGCCCACGGTGGCGCACATCTGGCAGGACGGCTCCATTTTCGCCACTGCACTGTCGGCGCTGCTGGCCGGCGTGCCGCGCATCGTGCTGTCGGTGCGCACCATGCCGCCCGTGGACCGGCCCGACCGCTACCGCGTGGAGTACGACATCATCTACCGCGCGCTGCTGGGCATGAAGGGCGTGGCGCTCAGCTCCAATTCCGGCTTCGCGGCGCGCCGCTATGCGCAGTGGCTGGACCTGGACGAGCGCAGCATTCCCGTGGTCTACAACGGCCTGGCGCCGCTGCCGGCGGTGCAGGACGACGAGTGCGTGCGGCTGTGGCGCGAGTTCGAGGCGCGCACGCCGCAGGCCGCCTACACGGTCGGCACCGTGATGCGGGTCGACGACAACAAGCGGCCCTTTCTGTGGGTGGAGGCGGCGCATCTGTATTCGCAGTCCAACCCCGACGCGCGCTTCGTGATGGTGGGCGGCGGGCCGCTGCTCGAGCCGGTCAGGGAGTTCGCGCAGCGCCTGGGCATGAGCGACCGCATCCTGTTCACCGGCATTTCGCGGCGCGTGGGCTACTGGCTGTCGCACTTCGACGCCTTCATGCTGCTGTCGCGCTTCGAGGGCCTGCCCAATGTGCTCATCGAGGCGCAGTTCGCCGGCGTGCCCGTGGTGACCACGCTCGCGGGCGGAGCGGGCGAGGCGGTGCAGGAAGGCGTGACGGGCCTGACGCTGCCGGCAGGCGAAGTCGAGGCGCCGGAGGTCGTGCGCGCGCTGGCGCAGATGCGGGACATGCGGCGCAAGGATCCCGACATCGGCAGCAAGGCGCGGGCCTGGGCGCAGGCGCGATTCTCGCTCGAGCAGATGATCGCCTCGACCGTCTCCTGCTATCTCAATTAGACACGGCCGCCGGCCGCCATTCTGGAATGGAGTCATGAACACTAGAGTTTTGCGCTTTACCGCGGTCTTCGCGCTGGCCATGCTGTCGGGCTGCAGCCTGCTGTCGGGTTCCGGGCCCACGCGCTCGGCCATCCTGAGCGGGCCGTCCGACAGCGCCGCGCCCTACCAGGTGGTGGACCTGAGCGCCGCCACCATCGCGCCCTATCTGCTGGACCGCTCCCGCAAGGACGAGGGCGGCACTTCCGACGGCTATGCCGGCAACATCCGCGTGCTGCCGGGCGACGTGCTGCGCATCCTGGTGGCCGACAGCGTGGAAGGCGGACTGTTCGCGCCCCTGGCGGCGGGCGGCACGGTTTTCGAGGCGGTGCGCGTGGATTCGAAGGGCACGATCTCGCTGCCCTATGCCGGGCGGCTGACGGTGCAGGGCAAGTCGCTGCCGGCCATCGAGGAAAGCATCAAGGCCAGCCTGCGCCATACGGCGGCCGTTCAGCCGCAGGTCATGGTGGACCTGGCCGACGACCGCAGCAATTCCGTGCTGGTGGCGGGCGCGGTGCAGCACCCCGGCCGCTTCGGCGGCCTGAAGGCGCCCCTCACGGCGCTGGACGCCATCACGCTGGCCGGCGGCTCCACGCTGCCTTCCTACCAGGCCGACGTGGTCATCCGCCATGGCGCGCAGGTCAGGCGCATTCCGTACTACCAGTTGCTCAATGGGCGCAACGTGCCCGTTGAGCCGCGCTCCGAGCTGGTCGTGGAGCCCAACCTGAAGCGCTTCGTGGCCATGGGCGCGCTCGCCAAGCCCGGTCTGCACGAGCTGCCGTCGAATCGCACCAACCTGCTGGACGCGCTGGGCGTGGCGGGCGGCCTGAACGACCGGGCCGCCGACGCCACCGGCGTCTTCGTGTTCCGGCTGGACGGCAAGTCGGCCGACGGCTCGCCGCATCCGGTGGTGTTCCGCCTGAACATGCGCAACCCCGAATCCATGTTCCTGGCCAAGCAGTTCGAGCTGCTGCCCGAAGACGTGGTCTACGTCAGCAACGCGCCGATGTACGAATGGGAAAAGATCATTACCCCCATCGTGCAGGTGATGATCGTCGGCCAGCGCGTCGAAATGTATTGATTTTCCTTTCAGAGGTATGACATGCCCCACAACATCATGAATCTCTCCGACGTCAAGCTGGCCGTGGTCGGCCTGGGCTACGTGGGCCTGCCGCTGGCCGTGGAGTTCGGCAAGAAGCGGCCGGTCATCGGTTTCGATATCAACACCCGCCGGATCGACGCCTTGAAGGCCGGCCACGACCATACGCTGGAAGTCAGCGACGAAGAGCTGGCCGAGGCCCGGCACCTGAGCTATACGGCCGACCGCCAGGAGCTGGCCAGGGCCAACGTGTACATCGTGACGGTGCCCACGCCCATCGACGAGTACAAGCAGCCGGACCTGACGCCGCTGGTCAGGGCCAGCGAGACGATCGGCGCGGTGCTCAAGCGCGGCGACATCGTCATCTACGAGTCCACGGTGTATCCGGGGGCCACCGAGGAAGACTGCGTGCCGGTGCTGGAGCGGGTGTCGGGGCTGAAGTTCAACCAGGATTTCTACGCGGGCTACAGTCCGGAGCGGATCAATCCGGGCGACAAGGCGCACCGGGTCAACACGATCAAGAAGGTGACCTCGGGCTCGACGCCGGAGGTGGCCGAGCTGGTGGACCGGCTGTACGGGGAGATCATCACGGCGGGCACGCACAAGGCGCCCAGCATCCGGGTGGCCGAGGCGGCCAAGGTGATCGAGAACACGCAGCGCGACGTGAACATTGCGCTGATCAACGAGCTGGCGCTGATTTTCAACAAGATGGGCATCGACACCGAGGCGGTGCTGCAGGCGGCCGGCACGAAGTGGAACTTTCTGCCGTTCCGTCCGGGCCTGGTGGGCGGCCACTGCATCGGGGTGGACCCGTACTACCTGACGCACAAGGCGCAGTCGATCGGTTATCACCCGGAGATCATTCTGGCGGGGCGTCGGCTGAACGATTCGATGGGCAGCTACGTGGTGTCGCAGCTGGTGAAGGCGATGACCAAGCGGCGCATTCACGTGCAGGGCGCGCGGGTGCTGGTGATGGGGCTGACGTTCAAGGAGAACTGCCCGGACCTGCGCAACACGCGGGTGGTGGACATTGTGCGCGAGCTGGGCGAGTACAACGTGGACGTGGACGTGTACGACCCGTGGGTGGACCCGCAGGAGGCGGTGCACGAGTACGGCATCACGCCGGTGAGCCAGCCGGCCCAGGGCAAGTACGACGCGGTGATCCTGGCGGTGGCGCACCACCAGTTCGCCGAGCTGGGCGCCGAGGGCATCCGCAAGCTGGGCAAGCCCGAGCACATCCTGTACGACCTCAAGTACGTGCTGCCGGCCTCGGCCTCGGACCTGCGGCTGTAAGCCGGCCTCGCGTTCCGACCGCGCATGATAGAGATCCATTCCGCCGGTATCGCCCGCATTCCGTTCCTGGAGGCGCTGCTGGGCGCGCCCGTGGCGCGCGGCAGCGTGCTGTCGGGGCGCGGGGCGCGCC
>NZ_LHSJ01000315.1:0-4516 GCF_001270295.1 Achromobacter sp. DMS1
ACGTCGCGGCCCGCGCCCTGCATTACACCGATCTGGACGTCGGCTTCTTCGACACGGGTTTCCGCGTCCAGCCGCCGCTGCGCGGCCAGCGCGACCGCGAGGCCATCCGCCGCGCGCTGGCCGAGGGCGTGGCCGACGCCGCCTGCTCGGACCATACCCAGCTCCCGCGCACCGGCAAGGATGCGCCGTTTCCGGACGCCGCGCCCGGCGCGCCCGGACTGGAGCTGCTGCTGTCGTTCGTGCTGAAGTGGGCGCGCGATGCGGGGGTGCCGCTGGTCCAGGCGCTCGCGCGCCTGACATCGGCCCCCGCGGCGGTGCTGCGCGCCGCGGCGCCCGCGCAGGCGCCGGCCGGCAGCCTGGGCGAGGGCGATCCGGCGGACCTCTGCCTGGTCGATCTGGACGCCGAGTGGATGGCGCCGGGCGGGCCGCAGGCCGGCAGCGAAGCCGGCCCGTTCGCGGGTATGATGCTGCCCGGCCGCGTACGCGCACCGTGGTCGGTGGCCGCATGGCCTGGGAGACTCCTGCTTGAAGTTGCTGCGCTTCGTTCTCCGGCTCGTTCTCGTCCTGCCCTGGATCGCCTTCGGCCTGCTGTGCGTGGGCCTGATCTATCCGCTGATCGGCCCGCGTGCGCGGGCGTGGCTGAACCGCAACTGGTCGCGCTGCCTCATGGCCTTCTGCGGGCTGCGCGTCGTGCTGAAGGGCACGCCGCGCCTGCGGGGCCCCGTGCTGATGGTGGCCAACCACGTGTCCTGGATCGACATCTTCGTGCTGAATTCGGCGCGCGCCACCGCGTTCGTCGCCAAGAGCGAGATACGCAGCTGGCCGGTGATCGGCTGGCTCGTGGCCGGCGCGGGCACGCTCTTCATCGAGCGGGGCCAGCGCCATGCCGTGCACGCCATGGGCGAATCCATGCAGGCGCGCTTCCGGCAGGGCGACGCGGTGGGGCTGTTTCCGGAGGGCACCACGACCGAGGGGATGGAGCTGCGTCCCTTCCATGCCAGTCTTTTCGAGCCGGCCCGGGCCGCGGCCGTGGAAATCCAGCCGGTGGCGCTGCGGTTCCTCCATCACGGCAAGCGCAGCGGCTTTGCCGCGTTCGTGGGCGAGGAGACGCTGGTCATGAACCTCTGGCGCGTGCTCGGCGCCACGGGCCTGTCGGTGGAGGCGGTGTTTCTGCCGCCGCTGCCCGCGCGCCATCCGGACGGCAGCCTGCCCACCCGCCTGGAGCTGTCGCACCAGGCGCGCGACGCCATCCGGTCGGCGCTTTAGGGGGAGTCTGCCCCAGGGTGCGCGGGCCCTAGGAATCCGCCAGCGGGTCCTGTTCCTGCGCGCAGCGCACCTGCACCAGCTTGCGGTCCTGCAGCCGCAGCGCCGTGAGCGAGCCGCCCCAGACGCAGCCCGTGTCCAGGCAGATGACGTCGGGCCGGATGAGCAGGCCCAGCGTGGACCAGTGCCCGAACACCGTGGTGATGTCGCGCGTGGCGCGGTTGGGCACGTCGAACCAGGGCACGAGGTTGGGCGGCCAGGCGCCGGGCGCGACCTTGGTGGCGAATTCCATGTGGCCGTTGGGCGTGCACAGGCGGATGCGGGTGAGCGCGTTGATGATGACGCGCATGCGCTTGCCGCCCTTGTGGTCTTCTTTCCAGGACGCGGGCTCGTTGCCGTACATCTTCTGCAGCGCCTTCTGCCAGTTCGGCCCGCGCAGGGCGTCCTGCACCTCGCCGGCCAGGGACAGCGTCTTGGTCACGTCCCATTTGGCCAGCGTGCCGGCATGCACCAGCAGGTGGTTCTGCTCGAAATGGGCCAGCGGCCGCCAGCGCAGCCAGTCGATCAGGTCGGCGGCGTCGGGCGCGCGCAGGATCTCGTCCAGCGTGTCGGACTTGGACGGCTTGCGCACGCCGGCCGCGGCGGCCAGCAGGTGCAGGTCGTGATTGCCGAGCACCGCCGTGGCGCGCTCGCCCAGGTCGATGATGCGGCGCAGGGTGGCCAGGGACTGCGGCCCCCGGTTCACCAGGTCGCCCGCGAACCAGAAGCGCGAGTCGGGATCGCCGACCAGGTCGGGATGGGACAGCAAGCGATCCAGCGGCGAGCAGCAGCCCTGCACGTCGCCGATCATCCAGATACTGCCGTTCATGCGGGACTCTTGCTCCAGGGCCAGCGTTGTTGAACGAAGCGGCTGATGGTGTGCCGGTACTCCATGTACGACATGGCGCCCAGCGCGACGATCATGGCGCCGATGTTGGGGCCGAGCGCGGTGAACCAGGGCGGCCACTTGCCCAGCATGCCCACGTTCAGGGCCAGCTGGTTGAGCATGAAGAAGCCCACCCCGAGCAGAATGCCCATGAACACCTTGGCGCCCACGCCGCCGCGCCGGGTCTGCATGAGGCCGATGGGCGCGGCGATGGTGATCATGACCAGCAGCGTGAACGGATACGCCAGTTTGCGCCACAAGGCGACGATCTGTCGACCGTACTGGAGCTGGTTGTTGCGCAGGTAATCCACATAGTCGAGCAGCGTGGCCAGCGACATGCGCTCGGGCGTGAGCACCCGCGCGATGAGGCGCTCGGGGCTGAGGGTGGTGTCGATGGTGCGTTCGGGCAGACGCACGACGCTGGCCGGCGGATGCTTGGGCGGGCGCGCGTTGGCCAGGGCGTCGGCAGCCTGGTCGTCCAGCCGCGTTTCGACCACGTTCTTGAGCACCAGGTCGCCATGGGCGAACACGCCGCTGGGGGCGGTGGACATGGCGCTCAGGGTCAGGTCTTTCTTGAATTCGTACAGCGAGATGGCGCCCACCTCGCCGTCGCCCTTGAGCTCGGCGATGTTGATGATGCGCGTGCCGCCGTTGGGCGTGGGTTCCTTGAACCAGTAGCCGCTTTCCAGGCGTTCGCCGCCGGCCTTGCCCCGCAGCAGCAGGTTGGCCTCGCCGGATTTCATTTCCGCCCAGGGCGTGACGTATTCCGACAGCAGCGCCGCCCCGATCATGAGGGGGATGGTGATGATCCACAGCATGCGCAGCAGCTTCATGCCGCTCACGCCCGACACGCGCAGGATCACCAGCTCGTTGCGCTGCGCCAGGCCCGCCAGGGCCAGGATGGCGCCGATCAGCAGCCCGATGGGCAGCAGGTCGTACAGCCGGGTGGGCACGGCCAGCGCCTGCAGGTAGAAGAGCGCCGTCATCGTGAACTTGTCGCCCACGTTGTCGAGGTCGTCCACCAGCGCGAAGAACGTGAAAAGGCCCAGCAGGGCGGTGAGGACCACTGCGCAGGAGCGATAGATCTCGCGGGCGAGGTAGCGGCGTGCGGTGCGCATGAAAGTGAGGGGTAACGCCTAAACGTGAAAGCTTAACAAATCCGGGCGGACATTCGCCGCCCGCCGGGCCGGCGCCGCTCAGGGAATCTCCACCAGCCGCATGCGCCGGGTGAGCGTGGAGACGCGGGAATTCAGGTAGCGGGTGTTGCGGTGGCTGTCGTAGAAGCGCGGGTTGGGCAGCATGGCGGCCAGGCGGGCGGCCTGGCTGGCGCCCAGCCGGGACGCGGGCATCTTGTAATAATGCTGCGCCGCCGCCTCGGCGCCGAAGACGCCTTCGCCCCATTCGGCCACGTTCAGGTACAGCTCCAGGATGCGCTCCTTGGTCATGACGTGTTCCAGCATGTAGGTCAGCACCAGCTCCTGTCCTTTGCGCAGGTAGCTGCGGGAGCTGGACAGGAACAGGTTCTTGGCGAGCTGCTGGGTGATGGTGGAGCCGCCGCGCACCTTGCCGCTGCCCTTGGCCTCCTGGCGCTGGTTGTACTCCCAGGCCTTGCGGATGGCGTCCCATTCCACGCCGTCGTGCTCGATGAAGTTGGAGTCTTCCGAGGCGACCACGGCGCGCTTGAGGTTGTCGCTGATCCGGTCGTAGGGCACCCACTGGTACTTCAGATGGATGGCGGGATTGGTTTCGCGCAGGCGCGACAGCTCCTCGCGCATGATGGCGCTGCTGCCCGGGTCCTGGTAGCGGTACCAGACTACCTGGGCGAACAGCCAGAACTGGTAGAGCAGCACGGCGCAGGCCAGCGCCATCAGCAGGCCGGTGACAATGCGGAACCACGAGCGCCCGCCCCTGGCGGACCGCCCCCTGGCGCGCGGCGCCATGCCTCAGCGCCCCGACGCCAGCGCCTCGCGCAGCGCCGCCAGGACCGGCGCGGGGTCGGGCCGCACGCCGTGCCAGATGTGGAAGCTCTCGGCGGCCTGGCCCACCAGCATGCCCAGGCCGTCGGCGGCCAGCGCCGCGCCGTCGGCCTCGGCCTGCCGCATGAAGGGGGTGGGCCGGGCCCCGTACATCATGTCGTAGGCCGCCGCGCCGGGGCGCGTACAGCCCGTCGGGCAGCCCGGGGGCCGCATCCTGCAGGCCGCTGGCCGTGGCGTTGATGACCAGGTTCCAGCCGCCGGGCCAGGCGGCGTCGTCCAGGCCGCCCGCGCTCACTTCGGTGAAAAGTCCGGCATCCGCGGCCGCCCAGGCGGCCGCCAGCTCCGCCGCGCG
>NZ_LHSJ01000316.1:0-4423 GCF_001270295.1 Achromobacter sp. DMS1
GTGCGTGCGCAACGTGGTGCCCGCGCCCCACCTGGCCGGCCGTTTCGCGGGCGCCCACGCCGCGGTGCTGTTCTCGGGCACGCTCAACCCGCAGCGGTTCTATCGCGACATGCTGGGCCTGCCCGCGCAGGCGGCCTGGATCGACGTGGACGCGCCTTTCCGCCCCGAGCAACTGCAGGTGAGGGTGGCGGGCCACGTGTCCACGCGCTATCGCGACCGCGCGCGCTCGCTCGGCCCCATCGCCGACCTGATCGCCGGGCAGTATGCGCGCAGGCCGGGCAACTACCTGGGCTTTCTGAGCAGCTTCGATTACCTGGCCCGGGTGTGCGAGTCCATGCGCGAGCGCCATCCCGAGGTGCCCGTGTGGGCGCAGACGCCGGGCATGGGCGAGGCCGAGCGCGCCGAGTTCCTGGCCCGTTTTACCGAGACGGGGCGCGGGGTGGGGTTTGCCGTGCTGGGCGGGGCGTTTTCCGAAGGCGTGGATCTGCCGGGCGAGCGGCTCATCGGCGCTTTCATCGCCACGCTGGGGCTGCCGCAAGTGAATGCGGTCAACGAGAACATGCGCCGCGCGCTGGACGCGCGCTACGGAGCCGACCAGGGCTACGACTACACCTATCTCTTTCCGGGTCTGCGGAAAGTGGTGCAGGCGGCCGGCCGCGTCATCCGCACGGTGGAAGACCGCGGCAGCGTGCTGCTCATCGACGACCGCTACCGGCGCGCCCGGGTCAGGCGTCTGCTGCCGTCGTGGTGGCGCGTGGAGACCAGTCCGGCTCCTGCGGGCAACGCCCGGGATCGCGGCTGAGGGCAGCCGTGCGCCGCGCAAATGCGGCCGGGTTTGCGGTAATGTCGGGGACGGCGGCCTGTCGGCCGCCATGCAGCAAACCATGCAAAGAACATTGCCGCGCCTGCCGGGCGCGCAACCAGGAGACACAAGCCATGCCCCAAGCCCAGCAACCTCCGGCCGCGCTGAACGACATCGTGGCCATGCCGGCGCACGCGCTGTCGGACGCCATCCGCCAGCGCCGGATATCATGCCGCGAGGTGATGCGGGCCTATCTGGACCATATCGACCGGGTCAACCCCAAGGTGAACGCCATCGTGGCCCGCCGCGACGAGGCCGAGCTGCTGCGCGAGGCCGACGAACGCGACGCGCAGCTCGCGGCCGGCCAGTGGCTGGGCTGGCTGCACGGCATGCCGCAGGCGCCCAAGGATCTGACGGCGGTGCGGGGCATGGTGACCTCCATGGGATCGCTCGTGTTCAAGGACCAGGTGCCGGCGCGCGACTCCATCATCGTGGAGCGCATGCGCCGCGCCGGGGCGATTTTCATCGGGCGCACCAACGTGCCGGAGTTCGGCCTGGGTTCGCACACCTACAACCGCGTGTACGGCACCACCCGCAATCCCTACGACCTGTCGCGCTCGGCCGGGGGCAGCAGCGGCGGGGCGGCCGCCGCGCTCGCCGCCCGCATGCTGCCCGTGGCGGACGGCAGCGACTTCGGCGGCTCGCTGCGCAACCCCGCGGGGTTTTGCAATGTGTATGGTTTCCGCCCCTCGGCCGGCCGGGTGCCCTCGGGGCCGGGCGGCGAGGTGTTCCTGAAGCAGCTTTCCTACGAGGGCCCCATGGGGCGGACCCCGCGCGACGTGGCGCTGCTGCTGTCCGTGCTGGCGGGGCACGATCCGCGCGCGCCCTTGTCGCTGTCGGAAGACCCGTCCGTGTTCCGCGAGCCGCTGGACGCCGATATGCGGGGCAGGCGCGTCGGCTGGCTGGGCGACTGGAACGGCTATCTGCCGATGGAGGACGGCATTCTGGATCTGTGCCGCGACGCGCTGGCCGGCCTGCAGGCCGCCGGCTGCGAGGTGGCGCCGCTGACCGTGCCCTTCGAGGGCGAACGCCTCTGGCGCATCTGGCTCGCGCACCGGCATCTGATGGTGGGCGGCCAGTACCGCGCGCTGTGCGACGACCCGGCCAGGCGCGAACGGGTCAAGCCCGCGCTGATCTGGGAAGTGGAGGGGCTGTCGGGCATGACGGCGCTGGACGTCTACCGCGCCGCGGAAGAGCGCAGCGCCTGGTACGAAGCCGTACTGGCGATGTTCCGCGAAGTGGACTACCTGGCCGTGCCCACGGCGCAGGTGTTTCCCTTCGACGCCGATCTGGACTGGCCCAGGGAAATCGCGGGCCGGCCCATGGATACTTACCACCGCTGGATGGAGGTGGTCACGCCCTGGACCCTGGCCGGATGTCCGGTGATCAGCGTGCCGGCCGGTTTCAACCCGGCCGGGCTGCCCATGGGCATGCAACTCATCGGGCCGCCGCGCGGCGACCTGGCCGTGCTGCGGCTGGCGCATGCCTACGAACGCCAGCGCGACTGGGTGGCGCGGCGTCCGCCGCAGGCGCTCTGGCTGGCGTAGCGCGCCGGCGCCCGCCGCCTACCAGTGCAGCTTGGTGGAGGATTTCACTTCGTGCATGGACAGGGTGGACAGCAATTCTTTCACGCCGGGCAGGGGGCGCAGCCGGTTGCGCACGAATTCCGCGTAGGCATCGAAATCGCGCGCCACGACGTGCAGCAGATAATCGTGCTCGCCCGTGGTGTTGTGGCAGGCCAGCACTTCGGGCAGGGCCTGCACGCCGGCCTCGAACGCGGCGCAGATTTTTTCGGAATGGCTTTCGAGGGAAATGCTGACGAACGCGACCACTCCCATGCCCAGCGCGCGCCGGTCCAGAATGGCCTGGTAGCCCCGGATGATGCCGGACCCTTCAAGGCGCTTGAGCCGCTTCCAGCAGGGCGACGCCGACAGCGATACGCGTTCGGCGAGTTCCGCATTACTGAGCCGCCCATCATCTTGAAGGATTTTCATGATTTTCCAATCGATCGCGTCAAGTTGATGTAACCGGGCAGTATCTTTCATGCTTTTTTTCTGCGGGGAAATAATGTTTCCTATTATCTCCGCACCGCAGTTGATTTGGAAAGGTATTTGCGCGGCAGCCACGGCACACTTGCAGGGGTTCGCAACACTGTGTCTGGCGTTGCGGCGCTATTGTTTTCAAACAGCGCCCCGCGTGCGCCGGGACGGTCGCGCCAATATTACCGGAGGCAATGCCATGAGTTATTCGAGTTATCACAAGAAAGACATTTTCGGCCGTCCGCTGCACGCGGAAACGCAAATGATGTCTTATGGGTTCGACCCTTTTCTGTCCGAGGGCGCGATCAAGCCGCCGGTTTTCCTGACGTCGACGTTCGCATTCCGTTCCGCCGAAGACGGGGCGGAATTCTTCGATCTGGTTTCCGGACGGAAACCCCTGCCGCAGGACGAGGCGGCCGGGCTGGTCTATAGCCGCTTCAATCATCCGAACCTGGAAATCGTGGAAGACCGGCTGGCGCTGCTGGACGGCTCGGAAGCGGCCGCGGTAACGTCCAGCGGCATGTCGGCCATCAGTTCGGTGCTGCTGGCTTTCCTGAAGCCGGGCGATCAGCTGGTGCAGTCGGTGCCGCTGTACGGCGGCACCGAGACACTGATTTCCAAGATATTTCCGCAGTGGGGCGTGGGCTCGCACGCCATTGGCGACGGCCTGTCGGCGCAGTCCATGCGCGAGGCGCTGGAGGCCGCGGCTGCGCAGGGGCCGGTCAAGCTTTTCTATGTGGAAACGCCGGCCAATCCCACCAACGCGCTCGTCGATTTCGCGGCCATGCGGGCCGAGCTGGACGCATTCGAGTCGCGGCACGGCTACCGTCCCACCGCGGTGTGCGACAACACGCTGCTGGGGCCGATTTTCCAGAAGCCCGCCGCGCATGGCGCCGACCTCTGCGTGTATTCGCTCACCAAGTACGTCGGCGGCCATAGCGACCTGGTGGCCGGGGCGGTCACGGGCAGCGCTGCGCGGGTCAGGCAGGTGAAGGCGATACGCAGCGCTTTCGGTTCGCAGCTGGATCCGCATTCCTGCTGGATGATCACGCGCTCCATGGAAACCGTGGTGCTGCGCATGAAGCAGGCGGCGCGCACCGCCAGCAAGGTGGCGCAATGGCTGGCGGGCAACCCGCACGAGCCCGTGCGCCTCTACCATCCGGAGCACGCGTCCGACGCCGCCTATCGCGAGGTGTACAAGCGCCAGTGCGCCGGGCCGGGCTCCACCTTCGCCTTCGAGCTGGAAGGGGGCAGGGCGCGGGCGTTCCGCTTCATCAATGCGCTGCGGCTGTTCAAGTCCGCGGTGAGCCTGGGCGGCACCGAATCGCTGATCTGTCATCCCGCGTCCACCACGCATTCGGGCGTGCCGGCCGCCGAACGCGAGGCGGCCGGCGTGTCCGAAGGGCTGGTGCGCGTGTCCATCGGGCTGGAGCACGAGGAAGACCTGATCGCGGACATGGAGCACGCGCTGGCGGCCGGTTAGCAGGGCGCAGCCCATCCGGCGCGGGCCGCGAGCGCCGGG
>NZ_LHSJ01000317.1:0-4423 GCF_001270295.1 Achromobacter sp. DMS1
AGCGCCGCGCCGCGGCATCGACAGCAGTGACAGCTTCATGGGGACCGCGGGTTCCGCGCCGCAGGCGCCGGCTCCCGCGTTTCCGCAGCACCCGGCAGCATCCCGTTCCAAACCGCATGGTCCAGAGGAGCCTCGTCATGGCCGATTCCAACGTCACCCCCGCCGCACCGCCCCTTTCCCGCTTCCGCCCCCGGCTCAAGTTCCTGGCCGCCGCGCTGCTGGCCTGCGCCGCCCTGGGCGCGGGCGCCGCGCACGCCTCCAAGCAGGACGACACGCTGCGCATGGCGTACGACCAGGCGCCCGAAAGCGTGGACCCGTACTACAACAACGTGCGCATCGGCGTCATCATTGCCGCCAACGTGTGGGACACCCTGCTCTACCGCGACCCCATGACCAACGAGTACAAGGGGCAGCTCGCCAAGAGCTGGAAACAGGTCGACGACAAGACGCTGGAATTCGAACTGCGCCAGGGCGTGAAATTCCACAACGGCGAGGAGTTCGACGCCGATTCGGTGGTGTACACGCTGAACTTCGTGGCCGACCCCAAGAACAAGGCGGTCACCCAGCAGAACGTGGCCTGGATCGACAAGGTCGAGAAGATCGACAAATACCACGTGCGCCTGACCACCAAGGAACCCTTCCCGGCGGCCAAGGAATACCTCGCCACCACCGTGGCCATCCACCCCGCCAGGTACTACAAGGAAGTCGGCCCCAAGGGCATGAACGCCAAGCCCGTGGGCACCGGCCCGTACAAGGTGACGGACTACCAGCCCGGCAAGTCCATCACGCTGGAGAAGAACGCCGACTATTTCAAGGACTCGCCCAAGGCCCAGCCCAGGATCGGCAAGGTGGTCATCCGCTTCATCCCCGACCGCCAGACGCAGATGGCCGAGGTGATTTCCGGCGGCGAGGACTTCATCATGAGCGTGCCCAAGGACCAGGCCGAGCAGCTCAAGACCCTGCCCACGCTGCAGGTCGTGTCCGGCGAAACCATGCGCATCGTGTTCATGCAGATGAACATCCAAGATGGCTCGCCCGCGCCGCAGCTCAAGGACGAACGCGTGCGCAAGGCCATCATCCACGCCATCGACCGCGAATCCATCCTGAAGAATATCGTGGGCGAAGGCGGCGCGATCCTCAACGCCATCTGCACGCCCTCGCAGGTGGGCTGCACGCAGGACGTGCCCGCCTACAAATACGACCCGGCCCTGTCGAAAAAACTGCTGGCCGAGGCCGGCTACCCCAACGGTTTCGACATCGACATCCTGGCCTATCGCGAGCGCAACCAGACCGAGGCCCTCATCAACTACCTGCAGGCCGTGGGCATACGCGCCAAGCTCAATTTCCTGCAGTACGCCGCCATGCGCGACATGGTGCGCGGCGGCAAGGCCGCGCTCACGCACCAGACCTGGGCGTCCAACCTGGTGAACGACGCGTCGGCCTCCACGCCGGTCTACTTCGGCTTCGGCAATGACGACATCACCCGCGACCCGCAGGTGCGCGACCTGCTGCGCAAGGCCGACACCACCATCGACAGCGCCCGGCGCAACGCCGCCTACAAGGAGGCGCTCACGCGCATCGCCGAAAAAGCCTATGCCGTGCCGCTGTGGACCCTGCCCGTGTACTACGTGGCCAGCAAGGAAGTGAACTTCAAACCCTACCCGGACGAGCTGGTGCGTTTCTGGGACATGAGCTGGAAGTAAGCCGCGCCCCGGCGGCGCCCGCGCGCCGCGGCCGCAAGGGGAACATCAATGCTGCAATTCACGATCAGGCGGCTGGGCCTGGCGCTGCTGGTGGCGCTGACCGTCTCGGTGCTGGCCTTCATGCTGCTGCACCTGTCGGGCGACCCCGCGCTGGCGCTGGCCGGTGAAGGCGCCCGGCAGGCCGACATCGACGCGATCCGCAAGGCCTACGGGCTGGACCGCCCCCTGCTGGTCCAGTATGCGGACTGGCTCTGGCAGATCCTGCACGGCGATTTCGGCACCTCGGTGTATTTCAAGACCGAGGCCGGCCCGCTCATCCTGTCCAAGCTGGGCACCACGCTCAAGCTGGGCGTAGGCGCGCTGGCCGTGGCGCTGGCCATTTCGGTGCCGCTGGGCGTGCTGGCCGCGATCTGCAAGGGCAGCCTGGTCGACCGCTTCTGCCTGGCAGTGGCGGTGCTGGGCCAGGCGCTGCCCAACTTCTTCTTCGCGCTCATCCTCATCATGCTGTTCGCGATTTCGCTGCGCGTGCTGCCGGTTTCGGGCAGCGGCACCTGGCAGCATTTCGTGATGCCGGCCATCGCGCTGGGCTACTACGTGGCGCCGGCCTTCATGCGGCTGATCCGCGCCGGCATGATCGAGGTGCTCTCGGCCGATTACATCCGCACCGCGCGCGCCAAGGGGCTGCCCGCGCGCACCATCATCTTCAAGCACGCGCTGCGCAACGCCATCGTGCCGGTGGTGGCGCTGGCCGCGGTGCAGCTCGGCTACCTGCTGGGAGGCTCGGTGGTCATCGAAACCATCTATGCGCTGGACGGCCTGGGCTACCTGGCCTACCAGAGCATCACCTACAAGGATTTTCCGGTCATGCAGCTCATCGTGCTGCTGCTGTCCGTCATCTACGTCCTGCTCACGCTGGCGGCCGACATCGCCAACGCCTGGCTGGACCCGCGCATCCGGGTGTCGTGAAATGAACGCTCCATTACCCGATTCCTCGCTTGCCCGGATCGCGCCGGAAGCGGCCGGACTCACGCCCGCGCGGCTGCGCTGGCGCCGCGTCTCGCGCAACACCGCGCTGCTCGCGGGCGGCGGCATCCTGCTGGCGATTCTGCTGGTGGCGCTCTTCGCGCCCTGGATCGCGCCGCACGACCCCTACTTCCAGGATCTCGCCTACCGCATGGCGCCGCCGGTCTGGTACGAGAAAGGCACCTGGCTGCACCCGCTGGGCACCGACCCGCTGGGCCGCGACTACCTCTCGCGGCTGCTCTACGGCGCCCGCATTTCGCTGCTCATCGGCGCCAGCGTGGCGCTGATCTCCGGGCTGATCGGCACGGCCATGGGCATGGCGGCCGGCTACTTCGGCGGCAAGGTGGACATGGCGGTGTCCTTTCTCGTCACCACGCGCCTGTCCATGCCCGTGATCCTGGTGGCGCTGGCCACAGTGGCCATGGTGGGCGGCTCGCTCTGGGTGGTGATCCTGGTGCTGGGCCTGCTCAAGTGGGACCGCTACGCCGTGGTCATGCGCAGCGCCACGCAGCAGGTGCGCTCGCTGGAATACGTGGCGGCGGCCCAGGCGGCCGGCGCCTCCACCTGGCGCATCGTGCGCGGCGAGGTGCTGCCCAACGTGGTGCCGCACCTTATCGTCATCGCCACGCTGGAAGCGGCCAGCGCCATCCTGCTCGAAGCCTCGCTGTCGTTCCTCGGGCTGGGGGTGCAGCCGCCGCTGCCGTCGTGGGGGCTGATGATCTCCGAGGCCAAGGCCTACATGTTCTTTTCTTTCTGGCTCATCGCCATCCCCGGCTCGGCGCTCGCGCTGCTGATCTTCGCCATCAACCTGGCGGGCGACGGGCTGCACCAACTGCTGACGCCCGAGGAGAAAGCATGACCATGAATCACGCGGAACCCGTCCTGGACGTGCAGGGGCTGAAGGTGGACATCGCCACGCCCCGCGGCACGCTGCACGCGGTGCGCGACGTTTCGTTCCAGGTGCGCCGCGGCGAAACCCTCTGCCTGGTGGGCGAGTCCGGCTGCGGCAAGTCGATGACTTCGCTGGCCGTCATGGGCCTGCTGCCCAAGGCGGCGCGCCGCAGCACGAGCCGGCTCGCCGTGCTGGGCGAAGACATCTCGCGGGCCCGCGCGCGCCGCGTCAACGCGCTGCGCGGCAACAAGATGGCCATGATCTTCCAGGAGCCCATGACGGCGCTGAACCCGGCCTACCCGATAGGCGACCAGCTCACCGAGCATTACATCCATCATCGCGGCGCAAGCCGCCCGCAGGCGCGCGACCGCGCCGTGGAACTGCTGGAGAAAGTGGGCATCGCCTCGGCCGGGCAGCGGCTGTCGCAGTACCCGCACCAGCTCTCGGGCGGGCTGCGGCAGCGCGTCATGATCGCGATGGCGCTGATGTGCGGCCCCGAGCTGCTCATCGCCGACGAGCCCAGCACGGCGCTGGACGTCACCATCCAGGCGCAGATCCTGCGGCTGCTGGCCGAGCTGCAGGCCGAGCTGGGCATCGCCATGGTGCTCATCACGCACGACCTGGGCGTGGTCGCGCGCATCGCGCGGCGCGTGGCCGTCATGTACGCCGGACAGATCGTCGAGCAGGGCCCGGTGGCCGAACTCTTCGCCGCGCCGCGCCACCCCTACACGCAGGGATTGCTCGACTGTATTCCCGTGCCGGGCCGCAACCGGCCGGGCGAGCCGCTGGGCACCATCGCCGGCGT
>NZ_LHSJ01000317.1:4821-8623 GCF_001270295.1 Achromobacter sp. DMS1
GCGGTCGCGGGCGGCGCGCCGGCTGGCAGTATGCGCAAAGGGAAGCGCGCGGGCAATCGGCAGCGGAGCCCGCGCGCCAGGAAGGCTTATCTGGCCCGGTAGCCGCGGCTCGTCATGCACGAGTCCAGGGCGCGGTTGTAGCTGTCGACCATGACCTGGGTAGTCCATTGGGAGATCGTGGCCGGATCGTAGCCGCTCTGGTTCACCGCCCAGCGCTGGCAGTCGGTTTCGGCGCGCGCCTGCGCCGTGTCCGCCGGCTTGGCCGGCTCGTACTGCACCGGCGCATACTGGGGCTGGGGTTCGACGTAGGCCACGGCCGGCGGCGCGGCGTAGACGGGTGGGCTGGTGTAGGCCACGCCGGGGGCATAGACGCCGGTCTGGACGTAGGTCGGGCCGGAGTTGGCCGCCAGCAGCAGCCCGGCCGCGGCCAGTCCGAAGACGCCGGCCACCCACCAGCCGTCCGAGCCGCCGCCGTGGTGATGGTGCGACGAGCCGCCGTGCCAGCCATGGCCGCCGTGCCATCCGTAGCCGCCCGCATAGGCGGGAGAACCTGCCATGGCCAGCGCCAGCGCGACGCTGGCGGCTCGGCCTGAAAACCGCTTCATGATGCTTGCTCCTGATGAATCCGCCCCGGCCCCGGGGGGCCCGGCGGACCCCTTTACTTTACTGCTTTGGCGGCGCCGTGGCGGGCCGGGCCGCGCCGGGTATTTCAGAAGGTTTCAGACCGGCGCGGTCCCGGCCCGCCACGGGCGGCGCTTGCTTAGCATGCCAGGAAAAACATACAACGCGGTCCGCCATATGACGGCACAAGTCATTGAAATTACTGGTGGAAATGAGCAGGAAAGGGTATTTTCCTGCGATGATCGCAAGCCCTGAATTTCCTGCCGCCGAGAAGCCGCCCACCAAGGGCGAGCGCACGCGCCAGCAATTGCTGGAGGTCGCGGCGGCGGAATTCGCCGAGCGCGGGTTCCAGAACGCCCGGATCAGCGACATCGTGGCGCGCGCCGGAGTGACGCAGCCCGTTTTCTACCAGTATTTCGCCAGCAAGCAGGCGGCCTATGACGAACTGGTGGAGCTGTTCACGCAGCGCCTGCGCCAGGCCATCGCGTGCGCGCGCCTGCCCGACGACACGCCGCAGGCAGGCGTGGCCGGGCGCGTGGCGCAGGGGGTGGCCGGCCTGCTCGACATTCTCCAGCACGACATGAACCTGACGCGCATCGGCTTTTTCCAGGTCGAGCGGGCCGACGCCCTCAAAGGCGAGCTGGAAGGCATGATCGCGGGCAACGTGCGGGCCGAGCAGGCGGCCGGGCTGTTCCGCGACGACGTGTCGCCGGAGTGGTTCGCGCGGGCGCTCATGGGCGCGATCGAACGCTTCACGCGCAAGGCGCTGGACGCGGAGGAGCGGCGACGATGCGCCGCCTTCATCGCGGACCTGTTCCTGGAAGGAATGCGCCGGCGATGAGCCGGCTTTTTATTGGCCGCCTCGGCTGCCGCCTTCCGGGCCGCCTCTTCGGCCCGCGGGCGCCGTGCCCGCGCCCAGGTCCCAGTACAGGCCGGTCATCAGGCGCAGCCCTTCGCGCAGCAGGCCGGGCGGCAGGTGCTCGTTGGGCGCGTGCTGGGAGCAGCCAGGATAGGAGTGCGGTACCCACACGGTGCGCAGGCCCAGGACGTCGGTGAAGATATCGTTGGGCAGAGAGCCGCCGAGATTCGGCAGCACCGCGGTCTTCTTGCCGGAGGTGGCGGCCAGCGAATCGGCGGCCCAGCGCACCCAGGGGTCGTCCGGGTCGATGCGCGTGGCGCGGAACAGGCTCTCGCCGGTTTCCAGGATCTGCACATACGGAAAGCCCTGGCGGTCCAGATGGCGGCGCAGCGCGGGCAGGATGCGGTCGGGATCGATGCCCACCACGAAGCGCAGCTGGCAGCGCGCCCAGGCGCGCGGCGGTATTGCGTTGACGGGCGTGTCGGGGTTGCCCGTCTTGCAGGCCAGGACTTCGAATGAACACCAGCCGAAGACACGTTCGGCCGGCGTCAGGCCGGGTTCGCCCCAGCCGGGCTCGATGAGCGGCCCGTCTTCGCCGCCGTCCACGTCGCAGTCGGCCAGCGCGCGGCGCACCGAATCGGGCAGCGCGTCGGGCACCCATTCCGGCACGCGGATCTGGCCGGAGGGCGACACGATGCTCGCAATGGCGTGGGCGAGCTGGATGCCGGGATTGGAGATCAGCCCGCCCCAGTTGCCCGAGTGGTGCCCGCCCGCGCGCGCCTCGATGGCCAGATCGAAGTTGATGCTGCCGCGCGCGCCCAGGAACACCGTGGGCCGGGCCGGCGACAGGCGCGGACCGTCGGAGGCGATGAGCACGTCGGCCGCCAGCAGGCCGCGGTGCGCTTCGCACAGCTCGCGCAGGCCGGGCGAGCCCGTTTCTTCGCCCATCTCGATCAGGTACTTGGCATTGAAGCCCAGGCGGCCGCGGGCTTCGAGCACGAGCCTCAGCGCTTCCATGTTGACGGTGTGCTGGCCCTTGTTGTCGGCGATGCCGCGCCCGTACCAGCGGCCCTCGGACTCGGTGAGCGTCCAGGGCGACAGGCCGGGTTTCCATTCCTTTTCCAGGCCGCGGATCACATCGCCGTGGCCGTAGCCCAGGGCGGTGGGCAGGGCCGGGTCTTCGATGCGCTCGGCGTAGAGAAACGGCGCCAGGGCGCGCGCTTGCGTCAGGGTGCGGCAACGGAATCCCATGGCTTCGAAGGCGGGCTGGATTTCCTCGGCCAGGTATTGCGCCAGCGTACCGGCGCGCTCGGGGTTCTGGCTTTCGGTGGGCAGCGCCACGCGGCGGGCCAGCACGTCGCGGAATTCGCCGCTGTCGAAGCGGCGTTCGGCCAGGGCCAGGGCTTGGTTTCGGGTCATGAGGGCAGGGCTCCGGAAGTCGAGGCGGGCGGATAGAGATGGCAGGCCACCGCGGCGCCGTCCGGCCGCGCCAAAGCTGGCCGCGCCAAAGCTGGCCGCGCCTCCCTGCACTGGGGCATGGCGTGGCGGCAGCGCGGATGGAACGGGCAGCCGGGCGGCGGATGCAGCGGATCGGGAAACGACAGGCCCAGCCCGGTGTCGGGTATTCCCAGGCCCGGCTCGGGCGTCAGCACCGAGGCCAGCAGCGCCTGGGTATAGGGATGCCGCGGGCCGCGGAAGAGCCGGTCGGCGGGCGCCGATTCGACCACGCGGCCCAGGTACATCACCGCCACCTGGGTGGCGATGTGTTCCACCACCGCCAGGTTGTGGCTGATGAACACGTAGGTGAGGTTGAAATCGCGGCGCAGCTCCATGAGCAGGTTCATGATCTGCGCCTGCACCGACACGTCCAGCGCCGAGGTGGGCTCGTCGCAGATCACGATCTCCGGGCGCATGACCAGCGCGCGGGCGATGGCCACGCGCTGGCGCTGCCCGCCCGAAAGCTGGCCCGGGCTGTTGTGGGCCAGCCGCGGCGGCAGGCCCACGCGCTCCAGCATTTCGATGGCCTTGTGCTGGCGCGGGTTGGGAATGCCGTGCACTTCCAGCGGCAGCGACACAATGGAGGCGATGGACCGGCGCGGGTTGAGCGAGGAATACGGGTCCTGGAAGATGGGCTGCACGCGCCGCGCCAGCGCGCGGCGGTCCATGTGGCGGATGTCCTGGCCGTCGAGGCGGACGGCGCCCTCGCTGGGCGGGATCAGGCCCAGCAGCAGGCGCGCCAGCGTGGATTTGCCGCAGCCGGATTCGCCCACGATGCCCAGCACCTCGCCGCGCCGCACGGCCAGGTCCACGCCGTTGACGGCG
>NZ_LHSJ01000318.1:0-4411 GCF_001270295.1 Achromobacter sp. DMS1
CATCGGCCTGCTGCAGCCCCGGCTGGCGCTGGCCAAGCGTCCGGACGACCTGCTGGCCGCCGATGCGCTGAAAGACCTGCGCGTGGGCCGCGACATCACCGAACTGCAGCGCGCCCGCCGCCACCTGGCAGTGGCCGATGCCGCCATCGCGCCCGTGCTCAGCGGTCTGGCGCAGTTCTTCCGCGCCCGCTCGACCTGGCGCGGCGGCGAGAAGCCCGAGAATCTCCTGGCGCAGATAGACGCGCGCCTGTCCAGCGTCTCGGCCGCGCAGGCCGGCGGCGCGGCGCGCGACCGCGCGGTGGTGGCCCTGGTGGGTATCCGCCGCGCCTTCTATCCCCGACGCGCCGGGCTATCAACCCGCCCATCCCGCCATGGAGGGCAAGACAACATGATCGGCGAATTCAATCTTTACGGCATTTATTTCCCCTGGCTGCTGGTGCTGGGCGTGATCACCCTGGGCGTGTCCTGGGTAGTGAGGCGCGCCATGGCCCGCGCCGGACTGTACCGCCTGGTGTGGCACCCCGCCCTGTTCGATCTGGCGCTTTATTTGGTGCTGCTCTACGGCATGACGCTTATTTCCCCTTACGTTTTCCAGAGATAGCAGGTATGAAATTCCCCAACGCCCTTCGCCCTGCCGCCATCGGCAAGTTTGCGGTGACGGCTGCCATTGTCGCCGCCGCCGTCTACGCCGGCTGGCAGCTCTGGGTGCACTATGAAGTCGAGCCCTGGACGCGCGACGGCCGCGTCAAGGCCTATGTGGTGCAGGTCGCCCCCGACGTCTCGGGCCTGGTGACCTCCGTGCCCGTTCACGACAACCAGGATGTGAAAGCCGGCGACGTGCTGTTCGAGATCGACCGCGCGCGCTTCCAGCTCGCGTACGACCAGGCCCAGGCCGCCGTGCGCTCGCAGCAGGTGGCGCGCGAGCAGGCGGTGCGCGATGCCCGCCGCAACCGCGAACTGGGCAAGCTGGTGGCCGCCGAGGCCCTGGAACAGAGCCAGACCCGCCTGCAGCAGACCGCGGCGCGCTGGCCCAGGCCGAAGTGCAGCTCAACATCGCCCGCCTGAACCTGGAACGCAGCCGCGTGGTCGCGGCCACCGACGGGCGCGTCACCAACCTGGACCTGCGCGCCGGCTCCTACGCCACCGCCGGCCACGGCGTGATGGCGCTGGTGGATTCGCATTCGTTCTACGTGGAAGGCTACTTCGAGGAAACCAAGCTGCCCGGCATCCGCGAAGGCGATCCGGTCACCGTGACCCTGATGGGCGACTCGCGCGAAATCCGCGGCCACGTGGAAAGCATCGCCATGGGCATCGCCGACCGCGACCGCAGCACCGGCGCGAACCTGCTGCCCAACGTGAACCCCACTTTCAACTGGGTGCGCCTGGCCCAGCGCATTCCCGTGCGCGTGAAGATCGACGAAGTGCCCGAAGGCGTGCGCCTGGTCGCCGGCCAGACCGCCACCGTCTCCGTCGACCGCCCCGCCGCCGGCCAGAAGGCCAGCCAACCGCAAACCTGACCCGCCGAGGACCGACCGCCCCGAGAGCCACAGACATCGTCCCTTTCCCAGCCGTAACCGCCATGAACACCGAAGATTTGCTGCCCACCTCCGCCCACACGAAAAACCGGACACGCCGCCGGTGCGCCGTGCTTGCCGCCCTGGCGCTCGCGCTCGCCGGCTGCACCGCCGTGGGCCCCGACTACCACGTGCCCTCCGGCTCGGTGGCGCAGCGGCAAAGCGCGCAGGTCCCGTTCGCGGAAGCCCGGTCCGGCCCCTACCGCCAGGAACCGCTGCCCGCGCACTGGTGGCGGCTCTACCAGGATCCGGTGCTCGACGGACTCGTGCAAAAGGCCCTGGAAATCAACACCGACCTGCGCGTGGCCCAGGCCAACCTGGAGCGCGCGCAGGCGGCGGTGCGCGAGGCGCAGGCCCAGCAGCGGCCCGGCATCGGCGTGAACGCCACGCCGACCTACGGCCACTCGTCGGGCCTGCAGCAGCTGCAGCCAGGCGTCGATCCCCCCCAACCACTGGTCATACTCGGGCGGCGTTTCGGTGTCGTACCAGCTTGACCTCTTCGGCCAGATCCGCCGCGCCATCGAGGCCGCCAGCGGCGACGAGCAGGCGGCCCCAGGCCGCCTATGACGCCGCCGCGTCACGGTGGCCGCCGAAACCGCGCGCGCCTACGCCGACATGAGCGCGGCCGGCATGCAGCTCGCCTCGGCCCGGCATTCGGTGGAAGTGCAGAAGGCGTCGCTGACGCGTCCAGCGCCTGCAGCAGCCGGACGCGGCACCGTCCTGGACGTGACGCGCGCCCGCAGCCAGCTCGAACAGCTCCAGGCCAACCTGCCGCCCTTCCAGGCTCGCCAGCGCACCGCGCTCTACACGCTGGCCGCGCTCACCGGCCAGACGCCGGCCGAGATTCCGGTTTCGCTCATGCAATGCGCCGCCGCGCCGCGCCTGGGCCAGCCCATTCCCGTGGGTGACGGCGCCGCGCTGCTGCGCCGTCGGCCCGACATCCGCCAAGCCGAACGCAGCCTGGCGGCCGCCACCGCGCGCATCGGCGTCGCCACAGCCGACCTCTACCCCAAGATCAGCCTGGGCCTGTCCGCGGCCTCGGGCGGACCGGCCTCGATGTTCGGAGACCGCGGCACCTTCGGCTGGAGCCTGGGCCCGCTGATCTCCTGGACCGTGCCCAACACCGGGGCGGCGCAGGCCCGCATCGCCCAGGCCGAGGCCAGCACCAAAGCCGCGCTGGCGCAGTTCGACAAGACGGTGCTCAATGCCCTGCGCGAAACCGAAAGCGCGCTCGCGGTCTACGCCCGCCAGCTCGACCGCGAAACCGCCCTCAAGGCCGCCCGCGACCAGACGCGCCGAGGCGGCAGCCCAGGCGCGCCAGCTCTTCCCAGTACGGCAAGACCGACTACCTCACCGTGCTGGACGCCGAGCGCACCCTGGCCAGCAACGAAAGCGCGCTGGCCGCCTCCCGGGCCGAACTCAGCCAGGACCAGATCGCGCTCTTCCTGGCGCTGGGGCGGGGGTGGGAAGACCAGCCGGCTTCCGCGGCCGCGCGCTGAACGCCGGGCCCGGGCCGCGCCGGCCTCAGTGCAGGGTGGAGCCCTCGGGCGGCGTCTGGTTCAGGCCCAGCGCGGCTTCCCAACTGCGCAGGGGCACGCAGGTCTGCAGGCGCACGATGGCGCGCTGGATGAGGGCGGGATGCAGCTCGTGGCGCATCTAGGTGGCCACGTCGATGGTGGAGTCGCCGTGCAGTTCGTCCAGCCGCGCCTGGGCGGCCTGGATGCCGGCCACCGGCATGACCGGGTCGGCCAGCGCGTGCAGCAGGTGCAGGGTGGTGTATTGCGGCGCCATGCGCGGCAATCGGGCGTAGCGGCCGGAAAAGGCGATCACGCGGCCGGCCAGGCCGTCGTGGGCCTGGACCATTTCCAGCGCCATGATGGCGCCTTGCGAGAACCCCGCCAGGGCCGTGTCCGATTGCAGCAGACCGAAACGCGCCTGCGCCTCGCGCACATAGGCCACCAGCGCGGGCATGGCCTGGGCCACGCGCTCTGGCCGGTTTTCCTCGGTAATGCCGCGCACGGAGAACCACTGGCGTCCTGCGCCGCCGCCGTCGTAAGGCTGGAAACCCGCCGGGACGAGCACGGCGGCCGAGGGGGAACGCGCGCGCACCGCGTGCGCCAGCGGCTCCATGTCGGCGGGCGAGCCGCCCACGCCGTGCAGCAGGATGAAAAGCTGGCGCACGTCCACGCCGGTCTCGGGAAGGATTTCGATCGAATTGATGGGGCTGGAAGAGGCCATGAGCGGCTCCCGCGCGGCATGGCGCGCAAGTGGCGCGCAAACGGCGCGCCGGGACCCGGTCATTGTAGAACGCGCGGTAGAACGCGCCGCCCGCCCGGCCCGGCTCGATGCCCGCGGCAAAATACTGTATATTTATACAGTCATTGTTGAATTTGCCGAACCGGACCCCGCGCCAGGTCCCGCAACCCCATGCCTGTCCCCGAACACATTCATCCCGCCGTATGGCGGGCCAGCCAGCTCGCCCGGGGCGCGGCCCGCACGCTGCCCACCGGGCATGCGGCGCTCTCGGCCGAGCTGCCCGACGGCGGCTGGCCGCTGGGTTCGCTGATCGAGGTGCTGACGCCGCACCCCGGCTCGGGGGAAATCCGCCTGCTGCGGCCGGCGCTGGCCCAGCTCGAAACCCGCCGTCCCATCGCCCTGGTGCAGCCGCCGCACCCGCCCCATATCGCCAGCTGGATGAGCTGGAAGCTGGACCCGCGCCAGCTGCTCTGGGTCGCACCCGAGAAACCCGCCGACGCCCTCTGGGCCACCGAGCAGATCCTCAAGAACGGCAGTTGCGGCGCGGTGCTGTGCTGGCTGCCCCAGGTCCGCCCCGAATC
>NZ_LHSJ01000319.1:0-4358 GCF_001270295.1 Achromobacter sp. DMS1
GCTGCGGCGACCGCCTGCGCCAGGGCGGGGTGCGGGATTGGCGCGAAGCCCATCGCCGGGGCGCGCTCACGGACGACCAGGCCGCGCAATTGCAGGCGGCCGAAGATACGGTGGCGGAAGTGCTGCAGGTGGACGATTCGCGCCAGAGGAGCTGTCGCCCGCCCGGTGCGGAGCGGCTGCCGGGCAGGCAGGCGGGTAGGGCGCGCCCGCCCGCGCCGGCTTCAGTCGTCCCGGCTGGGGTCGAGGCCGGGAAACAGCACCTCGGTGTAGCCGAACTTCGAGAAATCGCGGATGCGCGACGGGTACAGCCGCCCGATCAGGTGATCGCACTCGTGCTGCACCACCCGGGCATGGAAACCCTCGGCCTCGCGCTCGATGGGCTGGCCGTAGGGATCCTTGCCGGTGTAGCGGATGCGGCGGTAGCGCGGCACCAGGCCGCGCAGGCCGGGCACCGACAGGCAGCCTTCCCAGCCGTCTTCCATGTCGTCCGACAGCGGCGTGATGACCGGATTGCACAGTATGGTCTGCGGCACGGCCGGCGCGTCGGGATAGCGCTCGTTGCGCTCGAATCCGAAGATGACCAGCTGCAGGTCGGCGCCGATCTGCGGCGCGGCCAGGCCCACGCCCTTGGCCGCCTCCATGGTCTCGAACATGTCGTCGATCAGGGCGTGCAGCTCGGGCGTGTCGAAACGCTCCACGGGCGCGGCCACGCGCAGCAGCCGTGGGTCGCCCATTTTCAGGATGGTGTGGATCATGGGATTGCGCCTGTCGGAGGAAGCGGGAAGGCCGCGGCTCAGTCTTCGCGGCCCTTCTTCTGGATGAACTCGATCTTGTAGCCGTCGGGATCTTCCACGAAGGCGATGACGGTGGTGCCGTGCTTCATGGGGCCGGCCTCGCGCGTGACCTTGCCGCCGCGCGCCTTCACCTTTTCACAGGCTTCGTAGGCGTCGTCCACTTCCAGGGCGATGTGGCCGTAGCCGTTGCCCAGGTCGTACTTGTCGGTGTCCCAGTTGTGCGTGAGTTCGATAACGGCGCCTTCGGCTTCGTCCTGGTAGCCCACGAACGCCAGGGTGAACTTGCCCTCGGGGTAGTCCTTGCGGCGCAGCACCCGCATGCCGAGCACGTTGGTGTAGAAATCGATGGATTTGTCCAGGTTGCCGACTCGCAGCATGGTATGGAGCAAGCGCATGGTGTGTTTCCTTGTCCGGGTTGGGGAAGCGGCGCGCTTCCCGGAATGGCATGGGCCGCGCAGGCGGCCATGCCGGAAGTGTAACGGCCCGGGGGGCCGCCTGCCCTAGAACTGCGGCAGGCTGGCGGGGTCGTGGCGCCGCAGCAGGTTCTTGGCGTCTTCGAAGCCGGGCAGGATCTGTCCGACTTCGCGCCAGAAATCCTGGCTGTGGTTCATTTCGCGCAGATGGGCCAGTTCGTGCGCGATCACGTAGTCGATGATGGGCGGGGCGAAATGGATCAGCCGCCAGTTGAGCATGATGTTGCCGTCGCTGGTGCACGAGCCCCAGCGGGTGGCGGCCGACGACAGCCTCCAGCGCCGGATCTTCAGGCCGCTGGTCTGCTGGAAATGCGCCAGGCGGGCGCGAACCAGGTGCAGGGCGCCAGCACCAGCAGCACCGGATACGAGGTGGCCGGATCGCGCAGCGCGAAACCCATGCCCACCGCCGGGATAAGCAGCGAGGCGGTGGAAATGGCCGTCCACTTGCGGCCGCCGAACACCGGCACCAGAAAGGAATAGAAGATGCGCAGCGTGGCGCCCGAAAGCGCCGGCAGCGCCGTCAGCCAGAACATCTGGTTCTTCGACAGCATGAAACCGGCGCGGTCCAGGTTGACCACCACCACGCTCCACAGCATCCAGACACTGAAGGCCAGCATGAGCGCCGGAATGGAGATCCAGAGGTTGCGGTTGGCGACACGCGCCCCGGTTTGCTTCCAGAAACCGGGGTTTTCCGGTTCCCAGCGATGCAGCACATAGGTAGACATAAGATTCTCGCCAAAACGGGAAGAAGGGAAGTCGGGATTCAGGCGGCCTGCTCGCGCATGGCGGGCGCCGCGCGGCGCGAGCGGTAGCTGTAATGCATGAAGATCAGCGATACGCACACCGTTCCGTACATGAGCATGAAGGCGCTGGAGCGGATGCCCGTCAGGTCCAGCAGCACGCCGAACAGGATGGGCAGCACGAAGCCTCCCAGTCCGCCGGCCAGCCCCACGATGCCGGACACCGCACCGATGTTCTGGCCGAACTCGTCGGAAATGAACTTGAAGACCGAAGCCTTGCCGATGGCCATGGCGATGCCCACCACGAACAGCAGCACGGTGAAGGGCACGGCGCCCAGCGCGATCTGGAAGCTGCGCGGACCGTCGGCAGTGGTGACGGTGAACTGCGTCTGCGGATAGCTCAGCAGGAAGAACGCCACCCAGCACACCCACATCACCCACCACGTGGTGCGATAGGCGCCGTAGCGGTCGGAGATCCAGCCGCCCACCGCGCGCAGCACGCCGCCGGGCAGCGAAAAGCAGGCCGCGAGCAGGGCGGCGTGCGTGATGTCCATGCCATACTCGCCGATGTAGTACTTGGTCATCCACAGCGCCAGCGCCACGTAGCCGCCGAACACCACGGAGTAGTACTGGCAGTAGCGCAACACCCGCGGGTCCTTCAGCAGGGCGAGCTGCTCCGACAGGCTGACCGCGCCCTGCGTCCGGTGGGCCGGATCGGACGATGAAAACATCCAGAACAGCACGGCGGTGGCCAGCAGCGCCGCCGCATACACCTGGGGCACGATGGTCCAGGCGCCTGCGGCCGCCGCGATCAACGCGGGCGCCACGAACTTGGTAATGGCCGAACCCGAATTGCCGGCGCCGAAGATGCCCATGGCCAGTCCCTGCTTGTTGCGCGGGAACCAGCGCGCCACGTAGGGCGTGCCCACGGAAAACGAGCCGCCGGTCAGGCCCACGAAAAGCGCCAGCACCAGGAAGTGCCAGTACTCCGTGGCATACGACAGCAGCCAGACCGGCACCACCGACAGCAGCATCAGCACGAAGAACACGGGCCGCCCGCCGTAGCGGTCGGTCCAGATGCCCAGCGGCACGCGCACCAGCGAGCCGGTCAGCACGGGCATAGCGGCCAGCAGGCCGAATTCGGTTTCGGAGAGGCCGAGCTGCTGCTTGATCGGTATGCCCAGCACCGCGAAGATCATCCAAACCGCGAAGCAGATGGTGAAGGCAAAGGTGCTGGAGATCAGGACGCGCATCGGCGCGCTACGGCCGGCATGTCGGGAAACTGTCATGGTTGTTCTCGCTACTCAGGGGAATTCATGCGCCCGGGACCGGAGCCCGGCTCCCTTCGGCGTCACAGGTCCTAGACTAGGGATCCGCCGGCATCGCCGCCATTGCCCGGCCGACCATCCGGGCCATGCCGGAATGACTAGTCACCCCCTTGATTCCGCCGCATTTGCGCGGCGTCAAACGGGCGCGCGGGACTGGAGCCGGCGCAAGGTTTAATATGTATCTTCAATACATCTTCAAACACCCGGAGCCGTTCCGCATGAGTCCCCTGCTTTCCATCGACGAGCCGCGCCCCGCCCGCTCGCCCGCCCGGCCGCAGTGGCGCGCCTTCACCGAGATGGGGTTCCGCCCGCTCTACCTCGCGGGTTGCGGCTGGGCCCTGGCATCGGTGCTGGCGTGGGTCTATGCCCCCGGCCTCTTGCGCGGCGACCTGCCGGGCGTGTTCTGGCATGCGCACGAAATGCTCTGGGGGTTCGTCGCCACCATCGCCGTGGGCTTTCTGCTCACCGCGGGCGCCAACTGGACCGGGCGCAACCCCTTGCACGGCAATCCCCTGGCCGCCCTGTGCCTGGTCTGGGCCGCGGCGCGCATCGGCTACCTCGTGCCCGGCCGCAATGCCTTCCTGGTCGCCGGGCCGCGGACGCGCTGTTCTTCCTGTGGGGCGCCGCGGCCCTGGGCCGTTCGGTCTGGCTCACGCGCAACCGGCGCAACTACGGCGTGCCGCTGCTGCTGGCCGCCCTGGCGGGCGCCCATGCGGCCTATCTTTCCTCGGCCGCCGCGGGCGACTATCTCGGCCTGATGCGCGCCTTCAACGCGGGACTGATCTGCATGGCGGTGCTGACGCTGCTGATCGCGCGGCGCGTCATCCCCTTCTTCGCGCAACGCGCGGTGCAGGCTAAAGATCCCGCCGCACACGCGCAGCGGCCATTGGCAATTGGCGGCGGGCGTCGCCGCCGTCGCATTGCTGCTGGCCGGGCAGGCACCGGCCGCCGGCGCGGCGCTGGCGCCAGCGGCCTGATCGCGCTGGCGCAATGGCTGGCCTGGAAGCCCTGGGCGGTGCGCCG
>NZ_LHSJ01000032.1:0-13761 GCF_001270295.1 Achromobacter sp. DMS1
AGGCTCCGGCCGACGGGCCGATCGTCATCGTCTCGCCGATCACCCTGCTGCACGGCCGCACGGCCGCGAGCAATGCGCTGCACCGCCATGCCGTGCTGCTGCGCAAGCGCTACGGCGCGGTGCGCGTGATCTGCCTGGCGCAGGACGAAGCCATGCGCGCCGACGCCGCCGCGCACGCCGAGCTGCATCAAAGCGGCGTCACGCTGGACGGCGTGGTGTACCAGGCCATCCAGAGCAGTCCGGGCCACACGCAAGCCATCGAGGATGCGGCGCAGACTCTGGCCGACGCCGTGCTGGCCGCCACCGTTTCCGGCCGCCCCCCGCGCGGTGCTGGCCTGGAACAGCATCCGCTGCGCCCTGGCCGCCGACCGGGCCGCGCAGTCGCTGCGCGTGCCCTACGGACTGGTCATGCTGGGGCTGGAGTACTTCCAGAAGCCCGCCGCGCGCCAGAAGCTCTCGGAGCGGGGCCGCCTGGAACTCAAGCTGGTCGGCGAAGCCCTGGCCAACGCCGACCTGATCGCGCTCGGCTCCCAGGCCATGCACGAAGCCGCCAACCAGCTCCTGCCCGCGACCCGCGATGCCGTCATCCTGCCCCCGCTGCCGCTGCCCGCCGGCCCCGCCCGCAAGGCGGCCGCTCCCGAGGTGGACGCGGCGCTCGCGGCGCTGGAAAACAAGGTGGTGATCGCCCTGACCGAGGATGCCCCCGACCCGGCGCTGGCGCGCCGCATCATCGACGTGTACGCGGAAATCGCCCTGCGGTTTCCGAACGTCGTGTTCCTCGCGCTGAGCGGCGGACGCGCCGCGGCGGCGATGCATCGGCACGCCGTCTCGATCGGCCTGCACGAGGAGCAAATGGTTTTCGTCTCCGAAATCACCGATCTGCCCTCGCGCGAGCAATTGCTGTCGCATATCGACCTGGCGCTATTTCCTTATATTCCCGCGCAGGGAGAAATGCCGCCCCTGCCCGCCACCGCGGCGCTGCTCGAATGCATGGCGCACGGCATCTGCCCGGCAGCCGGATTGAGTCCCGCTTATTCCGAACTGATCGAAACCGGCCACGACGGCCTGCAGGTGGATTATTCGCAATCGGCCTCCGAAGTGGCGGCCCGGCTGCTGGAGGCGCTGGGCGAACCGGCCCGGCTGCATGCCATGGGCAAGCGCGCGCGCGAGCGCGTCCAGCGCCAGTATCCGCCCCTGGAGCAGGCCCTGGACGAGTTCATGACCCAGGCGGCTCAGCCGCAGCCGGCCAGCCCGGGCGTGCGCCGGGCCGAGCCCAGGCTGATGCGCCTGAAAACCCCATGACGTTCGAGACCGGGTTTTTTGAATAATCCAGCCGCGATTTTGAAACAGTTGTTTTTATATTGCTTCTCGCCAATCCATATATAACCGTCCCCGCCCCTTGGGCGCCGGGATGTCCGTTACTCACACTCACTCCGGCCGGGTTTTCGATACTCGCGCTTCCGGTATCTTTTCGCCCTGATGTAATGAAGGAGTATTGAACCGTGATTATTTCCACGATAGGATCGTGCCGCGTCGCCGGCCCGATGACCAAGCTTCAGGCGCAACGCAATTTCGTGCTGGATAATCGTCTGCTGTATGGTTTCACCCACAACACCAAGGAAACCATCCAGGCCATCCGCTACATGCGCGGCGAGGTTTCGCTGCCCGAGGGCGTGTGGTCCTTCCTTTCCAGCGAACCTGTGCGCGAATCGAATCCCGCGCACGCGCTGCCCTCCGACCTGCGCTACGTTGTGGAAATCAGCTCCACCAAGGTGCTGGAGCTGGACGGCGTCTACCTGCAGCTCGTGCGCTTCAAGGAAGCGCTGAACTTCTGCCCCGAGCTGCTGAAGATCTTCTTCGAGCATTCCGGCCGCGATGCGCTCGAGCGCCGCCGCGAGGCCCTGGAAGCGGCGCCCAGCTTCGCGCACGTGCCGCCCGCGGCCAGCCGCGCGCTGCTGAACACCGTGCTGCACGTGCAGAACGCCCAGGAAATCCTCGACGACCTGAAGGTGATCCAGCAATTGCTGGGCCGCTCCTTCGTGCTGGTCACCCACTGCAACGCCATGAATGCCGCCGGCCAGCCCATTGCCGACCGCGCCCAGATGGTGGAAACGGTGAAACTCGCGGCCCAGACCCTGGGCATCGAGACGGTGGAGCCCGGCGTGCTGCTCGCCCACTTCGGCCAGAGCCGCGGCATGCCCGAAGAAGGCCGCGATACCGCGCATTACACTCCCGCCTTCGCCAAGCTCGTGGGCCGCGCCATCTGCGACAAGCTGCTGGGCACGGACGCCAGCCTGCCAGCGGGCCACGGCGCCGAGCCGCTGGACTGGAAGCAGTGCATCGAACGCGCCAAGTCCGCCGCCAGAGAGCTGGAGTGGGACAACGCCCTGCTGCTCACCAACCGCGCGCTGGAGCTCAAGGGCGGCAGCCCCACCGCCTACGTGCTGCGCGCCCGCGCGGTCAGCGCGCTGGAGCAGACCGACGACATCCTGGACGCCTGGACCATGGCGCTGTCCATCGACAGCAACCGCAGCGCGCACATCCTGCGCCAGGCGGCCGAAGGCGCCATGAAGGTGGGCGATTACGCCAGCGCGCGCGACTGGGCCGCCGAATCGCTGGACAAGGAAAGCGACGAGAAGACCGCCCTGCTGCTGGGCCGCATCTATTCGCGCCTGGGCCAGAACAAGCAGGCCGAGGAAGCGTTCGCGCGCTATGCGGCCAGCGACGCCGAGCGCTCGCTGCGCTTCGCCACCCGCAGCACCACCCCGCTGGCGGACGCCGCCAACATGGTCAATGCGCTGTCGCGCACGCCCTCTGTCAACGCCGGGCACCTGGAAGCCGCGCGCGCGGCCGTGCTCAAGCGGGCCGCGCGCGAAGTGAAGCGCACCGGCCGCATCGGCGCGCTGCTGCCTTCGCTGAGCGCCTTCTACGCCCTGCAATCGCTGCCGCAATCCAGCGACGAAGAAAACCACGGCGAGCAGATCAACCAGGCCTACCGCCGCCTGCTCAAGGCCTACGAGAGCTACCCGGAATACCGCAACAGCAGCGAAACGGTGGCCCTGCTCGGCCGCCTGGCCGCGCTGTCGCCCGTCGATCCCCGCTACGTACAGCGCGCCGCCAAGCAGCTGCAGGCGCAAGGCCAGACGCGCGCCGCGATCGAATGCTGGGAGCGCCTGGCCGCCTCCAGCCTGCCGGCCGAGAAGGACACGGTGCAGCTGGCGGCCGCCAAGCTGCAGCAGCTCGGCGCCTACCGCGCCGCCGCGCAGGTCTACAACCGCCTGGCGCAAAGCGGCGCGATGGCCATCACCAGCGCGCACGATCACGTCGACAAGTGCCTGCGCGCGCTGGCCCGCAGCTTCCGCAAATGCCTGAGCGAAGAACGCCTGCGCGACGCCGAGGAAGCCATCAACGGCATCCAGGCCATCGACCCGACCTACCAGGGCCTGATCTCGCTGCAGCGCTCGCTGGCCGACGCCCACAAGCGCGAGTTCCTGGCCCGGCGCAGCAGCGCCGCCAGCCCGGACGACGTCATCGCCAGCGCGCAGCGCGTCATCCAGGCCAGCCCCATGGACCGCGAGGCGAACATCGAGCTTGCGATGCAGAACCTGAAAAACGGCAACGTCGCCGAAAGCCGCCGCATTCTCGACCGCTTCCTGCAAGGCGCTTCCGCCTGACGACGGCAAGAAAGAAAACGCGCCCGCGCCGCGGGCGCGTTCTTCCGGGGAGCCGCGCTTGCGGCGGCCCAAGCCCAAAAAAAACCGGCCGCCCGCAAGGGCGCGCCGGTTTTTCCCTGCCTGCGCCTGGCTTACTGCAGCAGGCTGCGCAGCATCCAGGCGTTTTTCTCGTGCACGTCGAGCCGCTGCGTGAGCAGGTCGGCGGTGGGCTGGTCGTTGGCGGCGTCGGCCTTGTCGAAGGCGGCGCGGGCGGTCTTGGCCACGGATTCGTTGCCGGCCACCAGCAGGCGCACCATTTCCAGCGCCTCGGGCACCGAGTCCGGCTCGGCGATGGACGACAGCTTGCCGTATTCGCGGTAGGTGCCCGGCGCGTAGTGGCCCAGGGCGCGAATGCGCTCGGCGATGCTGTCCAGCGCGTTCCATTCTTCCGTGTACTGTTCCATGAACATCTGGTGCAGCGCGTTGAACATCGGGCCCGTGACGTTCCAGTGGAAATTGTGCGTCATCAGGTACAGGGTGTAGGAATCGGCCAGCAGCTTGGACAATTCGCCTGCCACGGCGGCGCGGTCCTTGTCGGAAATGCCGATGTTGATGCGGGGCACGGTAACTTCTTTCTTCGTCTTGGCCATTGCAGCTCCCTTCAGGAAGAGTGAACACGACAAGAATAACACTGCTCCATGCAACATTCGGGCAAGACGCCGGGCTTGCCGCCGCGGCCGGCCCGCGCTTTTGACGCCGCGCAAATCCGCCGCGGGATGGCTGCGCTAGTCTTGCTCGGCCGCGGCCTCCGTGGACAGCATCCGGACGCCCGGCAGATCGCACTCGTACACCGCCTGGGCCAGCGCCTCGATGGCCGCCAGGCGCGGGAAGCTGCGGCGCCATGCCAGCACCACCCGCCGTTCCGGCACCTGGCCCTCGAAGGGCAGATAGCGCAACAGGCCGTTGGGCGCGGGATGCTCCGGCACCGCCGTCACCGGCAGCACCGTCACGCCGATGCCCGCCGCCACCATGTGCCGGATGGTTTCCAGCGACGACCCCTCGAAGGTGCGCTGGATGCCATCGCTGGCCGCCGAGAAACGCGAGAGTTCGGGACAGACTTCCAGCACCTGGTCGCGGAAGCAGTGCCCGCTGCCCAGCAACAGCATGGTCTGCTGTTTCAGGTCCTGCGCGTCGATGGCCTCGCGCCTGGCGAATTCGTGGTCGTGCGGCACCGCCACCACGAAGGGCTCGTCGTACAGCGGCTGCATTACCAGCCCGGCCTCCGGCAGGGGCAAGGCCATGATGGCGCAGTCGATTTCGCCCTGGCGCAGCAGCTCCACCAGCCGCACGGTGAAGTTTTCCTGCAGCAGCAGCGGCATCTGGGGCGTGCGGGCGATCTGCACCGGCACCAGGCGCGGCAGCAGGTAGGGGCCGATGGTGTGGATGACGCCCACGCGCAGCGGGCCGGCCAGCGGATCGTGCCCCTGGCGCGCGATCTCCTTGATGCTGGCGCTTTCCTCCAGCACTTTCTGGGCCTGGGCCACGATGCGCTGGCCGATGGGCGTGACGCCCACCTCCGAGCCCCCGCGCTCGAACAGCGTCACGCCCAGCTCGTCTTCCAGCTTGCGTATCGCGACCGATAGCGTGGGCTGGCTGACGAAACAGGCCTCGGCCGCGCGGCCGAAATGCCGCTCGCGCGCCACCGCCACGATGTACTTGAGTTCGGTGAGAGTCATGGGGACTACGCTCCCGGAAGTTGCATGAATTGAGGCATGGTCATGTACGCAGGAAATCCTCGCGCCCGCGCATCCAGCGCGCCAGGTGGGCCGCCACCGCCTCGGGATGTTCGGCCCGCAGCCAGCCGGCCGCCTTGCGCGCGTCTTCGGCAATGGCGGCGTCGGTTTCAAGATCGGCGAAACGCAGCAGGGCCATGCCCGACTGCCGCGTGCCCAGGAACTCGCCCGGTCCGCGCTGCTCCAGGTCGCGCCGCGCAATCTCGAAACCGTCGGACGTCTCGAACATGGCGCGCAGCCGCTCGCGCGCGATCTGCGACAGCGGCGTCTGGTACAGCAGCACGCATACCGATTCGGCCGTGCCGCGCCCCACCCGGCCGCGCAGCTGGTGCAGTTGGGCCAGGCCGAAACGCTCGGCGTGCTCGATCACCATGAGCGAGGCGTTGGGCACGTCCACGCCCACTTCGATCACGGTGGTCGCCACCAGCAGGTCGATCGCGCCGTCGCGGAAAGCCTGCATGACGGCGGCCTTCTCGCTCTGCGGCAGGCGGCCGTGCACCAGGCCGATGCGCAGGTCGGGCAGGTCGGCCCGCATGCCTTCGTAGGTGTCCACCGCCGTCTGCAGCTCGAGCGCCTCGCTTTCCTCGACCAGCGGACAGACCCAGTAGGCCTGCCGGCCGGCGCGGGCGGCCTGGGCCACATGCGCGATCACTTCGTCGCGGCGCGCGTCCGACACCAGCTTGGTCACCACCGGCGTGCGCCCGGGCGGAAGCTCGTCGATGACCGACACGTCGAGGTCGGCAAAGAATGTCATGGCCAGGGTGCGCGGAATGGGCGTGGCGCTCATGTTGAGCTGGTGCGGCACGATGCGCCCGCGCACCGTCTCGCCCTTGCGGGTCAGCGCCAGGCGCTGGCCCACGCCGAAGCGGTGCTGCTCGTCCACGATGGACAGGCCCAGGCGGTGGAATTCGACGTGGTCCTGGATCAGCGCCTGCGTGCCCACCACGAGCTGCACGCTGCCGTCGGCCGCCGCCGCGGCCGCTTCGCGGCGCGCCTTGGCGCTCAGGCTGCCGCTGAGCCAGGCCACGTTCACGCCCAGCGGCTGCAGCCATGCGACCAGCTTGCGGAAATGCTGCTCGGCCAGGATTTCCGTGGGCGCCATCAGGGCCACCTGGGCGCCGGCCTCGATGGCCTGCGCCGCCGCGATGGCCGCCACCACGGTCTTGCCGCTGCCCACGTCGCCCTGCAGCAGCCGGTGCATGGGATAGGGCTTGGCCAGGTCGGCCGAGATTTCGCGCACCACGCGCTCCTGGGCGCCGGTGAGCCTGAAAGGAAGGGCTTCGTACAGTCGGTCCACCAGCCCGCCCCGCGCAGTGCGCGCGGGCAGCGGCTCGGCTTCCTTGACGCGGCGGGCGGCGCGCGCCGCCGCCAGCGACAGCTGCTGGGCCAGCAGCTCGTCGAACTTGATGCGCCGCCAGGCCGGATGCACCCGGTCGAGCAGCGCCTGTTCGGGTTCGCCCTGCGCGGGCGTGTGCAGCGCGCGGATCGCGGGTTCGAACGGCATCAGCCCGTAGCGTTCCCGCGCCCGGCAGCGTGTCGGACAGGTCGGCACGTCCAGCGCCTGCGCGATGGCGCGCCGCAATACCGGCTGGGGCAGGCCCTCGGTGCTGGGATAGACGGGCGTGAGCGCCGTGGCAGCGGCGTGTCGGCGCTGCTCATGCTCGGCGCACCATTTCGCGGCCGAACAGGCCGCCCCGCACCTCGACCACGCGCGCGCAGCCGCTTGCCGGCGCGAGCTGTTTCTGCTGGCTGGGGTAGAAGTTCAGCCAGCGCAGCTGCAGCTCGCCGGTTTCGTCGGCCAGGGTAGCCGTCAGTTGGCGGCGCGGCCGGTAAAGCACTTCCGACCTGACGATCCGGCCTTCGACCTGGGCGGGCGCGCCGGGCCGCAGCGAGGCGATCGGCACGACCCGGGTTTCGTCCTCGTAGCGCAGCGGCAGGTGCAGGATGAAGTCCTCGGGCAGCACCAGCCCCAGATTCCGGAACTTGCGTTCCGTATCCGTCATGGGTTTGCGGGCGGCAGACTGCCCGCCAGCCACGCCGCGGCCGTCATGAAGCGCGTGCCCTCGTTGCCCTGGAACCCCGGCGCCTAGAGCACCATGATGGCTTCGACCTCGAACTGCGCGCCCTTGGGCAGGCTCGCCACGCCCACCGTGGAGCGGGCCGGGAACGGCTGCGGAATGATCTCGGCCATGATGGCGTTGGCGGCGGTGAACTTGCCCAGGTCGGTGAGGTACAGCGTGAGCTTGACCACGTTGTCCAGCGTGCCGCCGGCTTCCTTGATGACTTCCTGCATATTGGCGAATGCCTGGCGCACCTGGGCGTCGAAATTCTCGGAAACCAGGTCCCCGGTGCCGGGTTCCAGGCCGATCTGGCCGGAGAGGTAGACGGTCTTGGCGCCGGTGGCGGCTACCGCTTGCGAGTAGGGGCCGACGGCGGCCGGCGCGGCATCGGTATGGATGATCTGCTTGCTCATGGGCGGAATCCTCGATTGGGGGCAGCCTGCGGCTGCAACTATCGAAGTTTAATCACCAATAGCCGTCCGCGAAAGTACGGCATGCGCACGATGCGCCCCCCACGCTCGGGCCGGTCCGGCTCAACCCTCGCGCCCGCCCGCGCCGCCGATGTCGCCCCGGTGGGCCCCAGCAGCTCCCACAGCGACCTGCGCGCCAGCGGCAGCGTGCGTGCCCTGGCGGCGCACCAGATAGAGCGGCCGGGTCAGGGGCCGGCCCGCCAGGGGCACAATGCGCAGCTCGGGGCCGCCGAAGTGGAACAGCGTCATGGCCGGCACCACGGCCACGCCCAGGCCCGCCCGCACCAGCCCGGTCACGGTGGCCAGGTGCTCCACCTCGAACGACCGGGGCGCGCGTCCGCCCCCATCGCCGCGTCCAGGTGCTTGCGCACGCTGCTGTTGCGCGCGAGCTGGATCATCGGATGCCGCACCACGTAGCGCAGCCGCGCGCGCCCCGCCGAGGCCAGCGGATGGTCGGCCCGGCACACCAGGAAATAGCGGTCGGCGTAGAGGAATTCGCTGTCCAGATCCTGCATGTCGGGCCGGCGCGAGGCCACCGCGAAATCCGCCACGCCGTCGCGCACCATGTCCAGGCACGGGTCCAGCAAGGCGTCGCGCAGATCCACCGCGATGCCGGGATGCCCGGCGCGGAAGCGGGCCAGCAGTCCGGGCAGCCAACCCGCGGCCAGCGAGGGCAGCGCCGCCAGCGCCACCCTGCCCCGGTGGCGCGCCGCATGGTCGCGCAGCTCGCCCATGACCAGCTCCATGTCGGCCAGCAGCCGGCGCGCCGACGCGTCGAGCACGCGCCCTTCGGCGGTGAGCTCGACGTGGCGGGTGCTGCGGTCGAAGAGGCGCAGCCCCGCGCTTTCCTCCAGCGAGCGGATCAACGCGCTGAACGCGGGCTGGGTCAGGTGGCAGCGCTGCGCGGCCCGCGTGAAATGGCGTTCTTCGGCCAGCGCCACGAAGGCGCGCAGCTGCCGGGCGGAGAGATTCATGGATTTTCTGGATTAATTGATCCGATTTTTCTATTTTACGTATGAACCGGCGCTGCCTATAGTGTCCCGGAACCCGCCTCCGCGCCGGCAGGACCGGCGGCACGGAAGCCAGACCTTTCTTACCGCCGCGCGCGGACCGCGCGCCGCTCCGTGGAACACCGACATGCCCCAGACACCCCTGCTCGTCGGCTGCGCCAGCGGCTTTTCGGGGCGACCGCAGCGACGGCGCCGCAGCCGTGGTGCGCACGCTGGCCGCGCGCGCCGGCGGCACGCTGATCTTCGAAACCCTGGCCGAACGCACGCTCGCCCTGGCCCAGCTCGCGCGCAACGCCAACCCCGACGCCGGCTATGAACCCCTGCTCGACGATCTGGTCGCTCCCGTGCTGGCCGACTGCCTGCGGCACGGCATCCGCATCGTTAGCAATTTCGGCGCGGCCAACCCCCGCGGCGCCGCCAGGCGCATCGCGGAGCTGGCGCGGCAGGCCGGGCTGCGTCCGCCCCGCATCGCCGTGGTGCACGGCGACGCGCTGGACGGCCAGGCGCAGCGCGCCCTGCTGCGTTCGCGCCTGGGCGCGGCGCTGGACGGCGTGGAGGTCGTCAGCGCCAACGCCTATCTCGGCGCCACGGAAATCGCACAGGCCCTGCAGGCCGGCGCCGATGTGGTGGTGGCCGGGCGCGTGGCCGACCCCTCCCTCACGCTGGGCCCGGCCCTGGCGCATTTCGGCTGGCGCCTGGACGATTGGCCGAGGCTGGGCCGCGCCACCATCGCCGGGCACCTGCTCGAATGCGGGCTGCAGGTCACCGGCGGCTATTTTTGCGTGCCCGGCCTGAAGGAAGTGCCCGACGTGCATCGGGCGGGCTTCCCCATCGCCGAAATCGACGCCGACGGCGGGTTTTCGGTCTTCAAGGCCGACGGCACCGGCGGCGCGGTGAACGCGCGCACCGTCAAGGAACAGCTGCTCTACGAGGTGCACGATCCGGCCCGCTACTACACGCCCGACGTGGTGGCCGACCTCAGCCAGGCCCGGGTCGAGGAACTGGGCGGCGACCGCGTGACGGTGCACGGCGTTACCGGCCATGCCCGCCCCGACGAGCTGAAGGTCAACGTGTGCTACCAGGGCGGATGGCTCGCCGAAGCCGAGATCTCCTACGCGGGCGTGCAGGCCGAGGCCCGCGCGCGGCTCGCCGCCGACATCGTGCGCCGGCGCATCGGCGCGGACCTGAAGCTGCGCGCCGACCTCATCGGTGCGCTCAGCATCCTGGGCGACGACGACGGCCGGATGCTGGCCGGCCTGCCCGATTCCGGCCGGCGCGACGTGCGCCTGCGCCTGGCCGCCGAGCATCCCGACCGCGCCCAGGCCGAACGGGTGCTGCGCGAAGTCACGGCGCTCTATACCTGCGGCCCGGCGGGCGGCGGCGGCGTGCGCACCGCGCTGCGGCCGCGCCTGTACATGATGTCCTGCACCATTGAACGCGCTGCCGTCGAAAGCGGCTGGACCTTCCTGGAGTGACCCGCGCATGAACGCCCCATCCGCGCAACTGTCCGTCCCGCTCTACCGCCTGGCGCACAGCCGCTCCGGCGACAAGGGCAACACCTCGAACCTCAGCCTGATCGCCTGGGACGAAGCGTGCTACGCCGTGATCCGTGAACAGGTCACGGCCGCGCGCGTGGCCGAATGGTTCGCCTGCCGGCGCCCGGCCCGCGTGAGCCGCTACGAGCTGCCGCTGCTGCACGCCATGAATTTCGTGCTGGAAGACGTGCTGGACGGCGGCGTCAACAACGCGCTGAACCTGGACGCCCACGGCAAGAGCTTGTCGTTCCGGCTGCTGGACCTGCCCGTGCAGGTCAGCGCCGAACTCGCCCGCCGGCTGCCCGGCATTCCCGGCGACCATCCCCCGCCCGCCTGAACCGGGCATACAACACACACAAACATACGGAGACAACCCCATGCGCCTTTTTCTCAAGCTCCCCCTCGCCGCCCTGCTGGCCGCCGCGCTGCCGCTGGGCGCGCAGGCACGGGATTTCCCGTCCAGGCCCATCACCTTCATCGTGCCGTTCGCCGCCGGCAGCGCCACCGACCAGATCGGCCGCGCCATCGGCCAGGGCGTGACCGAACAGACCGGCCAGCCCGTGGTCCATCGAGAACAAGCCGGGCGCGAGCGCGATGATAGGCGCGGCGGCCGCCGCCCGCGCCGCGCCCGACGGCTACACCGTCCTCATCACCACCAACACCACCCACGCGGCCAACGAGCATCTCTACAAGACGCTCACCTACGATCCGGTCAGGGACTACGCGCCGCTGACGCTGCTGGGCAAGGGCGGGCAGATCATGGTGGTCAACCCCTCCTCGCCCGCCAGGACGGTAGGCGATTTCCTGGACCAGGCGCGCAAGAACCCGGGCAAGCTGAGCTTCGGCAGCGGCAGTTCCAGCAGCCGCATCGCCGGCGAGCTGCTGCAGCAGATGGCCGACATCAAGCTGCTGCACGTGCCCTACAAGAGCAACCCGCTCGCCATCACCGACCTGCTGGGCGGCCAGATCGACATGATGATCACCGACACCGCCACCGGCCTGCCCCAGGTCAAATCCGGCAAACTGCGCGCCCTGGGCGTCACCGGCCTGGCGCGGTCGGCGCTGGCGCCGGACGTGCCCACCACGCCGAAGCCGGCGTGCCGGGCTACGAGATGGGCTACTGGTTCGCCGCCTACGCGCCGGCCGGAACGCCGCCCGACGTGGTCGAGCGCCTGAACGAATTGCTGGTGCAAGCCACGCAGACCGCGCCCGCCAAACAGTTCTATGCGCAGACCGGCACCGACCCCGCCACATCCACGCCCGACGAACTGGCGAAGTTCCAGCAGGCCGAATCGAAGAAGTGGGGCGACATCATCGAGAAGGCGGGCATCCAGCCCGAATGAACGACGCGGGGCCGCGCGGGGCTTCTCTTGGCGTTGACAGGCCCTAAAGCACGTCCCGGGCCGACAGCATGGGGCTGCCGGCGATGCGCTGCGTGATGGAACGGCAGGCTTGCAGCAGCGGCGCCACATAGGCGGCCTCCGGGTCGGGCTTCTGGCGGAAACGCAGCGTGCTGACGCTGATGGCGGCCACCGGCGCGCCGTCGGGTCCGAAGATGGGCGCGCCGAAGCAGTGGATCCCGGCCTCGTTCTCTTCCTCGTCCGCGGCCCAGCCCCGCTCACGCACCCGGTCCAGCTGCTTGCGCAGGTCCGCCACGTCTTTCACCGTATTGGGCGTGTGGCGGGCAAAGGGCCGGGGCAGCAGGTCCAGGGCGGCCTGGAGCGCGGCCTCGTCCAGCATCGCCAGGTACGCCTTGCCCACCGCCGTCGAGTGCATGCAGACATTGGTGCCGATGCGCGAATTCATCTGCACGACGCTGGGGCTTTCCAGTTTCTCGATATAGACCATGTGCGGGCCGTTGGGCACGGCCAGGTGCACGGTTTCGCCCGTGGCGTCCCGCAGGTGCTTCAGGTCTTCGACCGCGGCCAGGCGCATTTCCGATCGCGCCCAGCTGCGGCTGGCCAGCTGGATCAGGCGAGGGCCCAGCGTGAGCCTGCCGGTGCCGGGATGTTCGGCCAGCAGCCGCTCGGCGACCAGGGCGGCCACCGTGCGGTAGACGGTAGGACGCGGATAGCCGCTGACCTTGCTGAGCTCGGCCACGGTCATCGGTTCGGGCGTGTCGGCCACCACCTGCAGCACGTGCATGAATTTCGAAAAAGCGGCGGTTCCCGCCACCTTCGCGGCGGGCGGTCTGGCAACGGGCTGGGAATCTTGCATGGCGGAAAGCGTGGCGTAGGCGGACAGGCAGGCTGAGAAAGCGAAGCCGCGCCGCGCGGGCGGCCGGCTTCGCCATTATCCCCGCAAACGCCCGCAGGCGGTTGCGCGGCGGCCCTCAGGCCGCCAGGTAGCCGCCGTCGATCGGCAGGATCACGCCGGTCATGAACGCAGCCGCGGGCGTGCACAGAAAGACCACGCCTTCCGCCACGTCCTCCGGCCGGCCCCAGCCGCCCCAGCGGCGTGCGCTGCAGGATGGGGGCGGCGCGCTGGGGGGTCGTCCTGCAGCGCCTGGGTCAGCGGCGTGGCGATCCAGCCCGGCGCCACGGCATTGACGCGCACCCCGTCGGCGGCATAGGCCAGCGCCAGCGACTTGGTCAATTGCGCTACGCCGCCTTTGCTGGCGGCATACGCGGGCACGAGCGAGCCGCCGAAGAAGCTCAGCATGGAAGCCGTGTTCACGATGCAGCCGCCGCGCCGCGCCAGGCGTTCGCGGGCGGCGCTGCATACGCGCATCGTGCCGGTCAGGTTGACGGCCACCACCTGCTCGAAAACCGCCGGGTCGTGCTCCGCCCCGCGCCGGATGACGCCGGCGCAGTTGACCACGATGTCCAACTCGTCCAGGCCGCGCAGCAGGCGGTCTACGTCCTCCGCCCGGCTCACGTCGCCGATGCGCACCTCGATACCCGGGTCCAGCTGGTCCGCCTCCGGGCGCAGGCCGGCGGCCACCGTGCGCGCCCCCAGTGCGGCGAGCCGGTTGGCGACGGCGCGCCGATGCCCTGCGTGGCGCCAGTCACCAGCGCCGTCTTGCCGGCGAATAAATCCGCTTGGAACGTCATGCCTGCTCGCTCAGAAAGTACCGGGATAGGCGCCGCCGTCGGCCAGCACATTCTGGCCGTGACGTACCCCGCATGCACGCTGCACAGGAAGGCGCAGATGGCGCGCGAACTCTTCGGCATTGCCGAAGCGCCTGGCGGGAATGGCCGCCTCGCGCGCGCCCGCCAGGGCAGTCCACGCCCTGCCCCG
>NZ_LHSJ01000032.1:14024-45299 GCF_001270295.1 Achromobacter sp. DMS1
CAGGCCAGGAAAGAGCCGGGCCGCGCCCCGGGGGGAGCGCGGCCGCGTGGCGCGTCAGTTGTCGAAGCCGACCTTGTCCACCAGCTCGCTGGCCTGCTTGCGGTGCTTGGCGATCTCGGTGAGCGGCAGCGGATCGACCTTGAGCTCGCCGAAGCTGGCCACCACCGGGTCGAGCTTCACGCCCTTGCGCACGGGGTACTCGTAGTTGGCGCGCGCATACAGCGTCTGGGCCTGGTCGGAAACCAGGAAGTCCAGCAGCTTGACGGCGTTTTCCTTGTTGGGGGCGTGGGCGGCCACGGCCGCGCCGCTCACGTTGACGTGGGTGCCGCCGCTCTTGGCGTTGGCGAAGGTGGGGCGGATGACCTTGATGGCGTCGCCCCACTTGCGCGCGTCGGTGCCCGGCTCGGCGTTCTTCATGTGGCCCACGTAATAGGCGTTGGCCAGGCCGATGTCGCAGATGCCGCCCAGGATGTCGCGCGCCACGTCGCGGTCGCCGCCGGCGGCCTTGCGGGCCAGGTTGGCCTTGACGCCGCGCAGCCACTTTTCGGTGGCCTCGGCGCCGTCGTGGGCGATCATGGAGGCGACCAGCGCGGTGTTGTAGGGATGCTGGCCCGAGCGGATGCATACCTTGCCCTTCCATTTGGGATCGGCCAGGTCTTCGTAGCGGAAGCTGTCGAGCTTGAGGTCTTTTTCGACGTAGAGCACGCGGTCGCGCAGCGAGAGCGCGTACCATTTGCCGTCGGCGCCGCGCAGGTTGGCGGGAATGACGGATTCCAGCGTCTCGGACTTGATCGACTGGGTGACGCCGCCGTCGACCAGGTCGAGCAGGTTGCCGATGTCCACGGTCATGAGCACGTCGGCCGGGGACTTGTCGCCTTCGGCCTTGACGCGCTCCAGCAGGCCGTCCTTGACGAACACGGTGTTGACCTTGATGCCGCTCTCTTTGGTGAAGGCGTCGAGCAGGGGCTGGATCAGCTTGGGCTCGCGGGTGGTGTAGAGGCTGACTTCGCCGGCGGCCAGGGCGGACGCGGAGAAGGCGGCGGCGCCTGCCAGCGCGAGGGCGCGCAGCAGCGGATTCAGGAGAGGACGGGACATGGGGGAGGGCTCCTGCTAACGAAAACTATTAGTGAGAGTCGGACGATAGCAGGAAGAAGAGGGGCGTTCAACTATTGGTAAGCTTGGACACGTCCGATTTGACTGTAGTCAAAATGGGCATAAGGGTATTACGGAATAATGAGAGCAATTATCATCGAGCCCTAGTACAATAGGGACAACCCTAATCCGGCCGCGTCCGTTCTTTTGTGCGATGCGGAAAACCGTCCGGCAGGCGGGGCGCTTCGCCTGTCCCCAACGCAAATACCACATGGCTGCCTTCAATACCGAGCGCGTCCTGAGCGTGCACCACTGGAACGACACCCTCTTTTCCTTCAAAACCACGCGCGATGCGGCCCTGCGTTTCCATAACGGGCACTTCGTCATGATCGGCCTCGAAGTCGAAGGCAAGCCGCTGCTGCGCGCCTACAGCATCGCCAGCGCCAACTACGAGGAAAACCTCGAGTTCCTGAGCATCAAGGTGCAGAACGGCCCGCTCACGTCGCGGCTGCAGCACCTCAAGGAAGGCGACACCATCCTGGTGAGCCGCAAGCCCGTGGGCACGCTGGTCGTGGACGATCTCAAGCCCGGCAAGCACCTGTACCTGTTCGGCACCGGCACCGGTCTGGCGCCCTTCATGAGCATCATCAAGGATCCGGACGTCTACGAGCGTTTCGAAAAGGTCGTGCTGGTGCACGGCGTGCGCTGGGTGAGCGAGCTGGCCTACGCCAACTACATCGAAAACGAGCTGCCCCGGAACGAATTCTTCGGCGAGCTGGTGCGCGACAAGCTCATCTACTATCCCACGGTCACGCGCGAACCGTTCCGCAACCAGGGCCGCATCACCCAGCTGCTGGAAAACGGCAAGCTGTGCGCAGATATCGGGCTGCCCCAGATCAACCCCGAAACCGACCGCGCCATGATCTGCGGCAGCCCCCACATGCTGGCCGACATCAGCGCCATGCTGGACAAGCGCGGCTTCGTGGTGTCGCCGGGCGTGGGCCAGCCGGGCGACTACGTGGTCGAGCGGGCGTTCGTGGAAAAATAGGCCGGCGTCTCTTCCCCTGGGCAGGAAACCCACCGCATCGCGGTGGGTTTTTTGTTTTGCGGGCCCGGAACGCGGGCGTTGCCGTGCCGCAGCTCAGGGTTAGCCCCCGCTGTCGCGCGCGGGGGCTATTTTTATAATTCGTCCATAAAATAAACAAAGTGTCCACTATATGGAAGGATCGAAACCATGCCAGCCGACCGGCCCGATGCCGAACCGCTCACCCCCTGCCAGTACCCGAATCCGCCCGAGGCCTTGCCCGAAATCGTGATTCCGCACGCCGTTCCCACCGATGAAAGGCTGTGGGTGCCGCAGGCCGAGAACGTGTGGTTCCGGCCGCTCTGTCTGAACGCCAGCCAGGGCTATTGGACGAACCTGCTGCGGGTGCGCAAGTCGGGCGTGCTCAGCCGCCACCGCCATCCGCAGGCCGTGCACGGCTTCGTGCTCAAGGGCCGCTGGCGCTACCTGGAACACGACTGGGAGGCGGTCGAAGGCAGCTACGTATTCGAGCCGCCCGGCGAAACGCACACGCTGTACGTTCCGCCCGAGGTCGAGGAAATGATTACGTACTTCCAGGTCAACGGCGTCATGTACTACACCGACCCGTGGGGAGCGGGCATGGGGTACGAAGACGTCTTCACCAAGATAGACATGTGCCGCAGGCACTACGCCGAAGCGGGCCTGGGCGAAGACTACGTGCGGCAGTTCATCCGCTGACGGCGCGGGGCCGGCGCGGCCCCGGGCGGTCCGGCTATCCACCCCGCAATACAAAAACGACACGGAGACATCATGAAACGTCGCGCGTTCAATCGCTGCATGCTTTCCGCGCTGCTCGGCGGCGCTCGCCGCGCTGGCCGCCATTCCGGCGCGCGGGCGCAGAACTTTCCCGGCCGTCCCATCGAACTCGTCGTGCCCTTTGCCGCGGGCGGGGGCACCGACGGGCATGGCGCGCGCCATGAGCGATGCCTCGCGCGCCTACCTGCCTCAGCCCATCGTGGTGCTCAACAAGCCGGGCGCGGCCGGCGGCATCGGCCTGACCGAAGTCGCCAACAGCAATCCCGACGGCTACAAGCTGGCGCTGGTGACGGCGGACATGGTCATCATTCCGCACCTGGGCCTGACCAGGACGACCTACGACAAGTTCACGCCCATCATCCAGCTCAATGCCGATCCCTCGGCGATCACGGTCAGGGCCGATTCGCCCTACGACACCATAGAAGCATTCCTGGCCGCCGCGCGCGCCAGGCCGGAAAGCATGCAGGTGGGCAATGCGGGCATCGGCTCGATCTGGCACCTGGCCGCCGCCGCCCTGGAGGACAAGACCGGCGCCAGGTTCAACCATATTCCGTTCAACGGCGGCAATCCGGCGGTGCTGGCCCTGCTGGGAGGCCACATCGACGCGGTGGCCGTCAGCCCCGCCGAGGTCATGCAGTACGTCAAGGCCGGCAAGCTCAAGCCGCTGGCCGTCATGGCCGACGAGCGCGTGCCCGGGTTCGAGAACGTGCCCACGCTGAAGGAGCGCAACATCGACCTGTCCATCGGCACGTGGCGCGGCATCGCCGCGCCCAAGGGTACGCCGCAGCCGGTGCTGGACGTGCTCGGCGCCGCGTTCCGCAAGGCGGCGGCCGAAGACGGCCTGAAGCGGTTCATGGCGGAGCAGAACCTGGGCTACGTGGTGGCCGACCAGCCGGCTTTTACGGCGCTGATGGAGCGGGATAATGCGACGTTCAAGGGCCTCATCGAAAAATTCGGCATGCGCCCATAGGCCGCCCGCCGCACCGACAAGGAGCAAGAGGATGGATCTGGGCATCAGCGGCAAGACCGCGCTGGTGGGAGGCGCCAGCAAGGGGCTGGGCTATGGCTGCGCGCTCGCCCTGGTGCGCGAAGGCGTGAACGTGGTGATTGTCGCCCGGGGCGCCGAGGCGCTGGAGGCCGCGCGCCAGCGGCTGCTGCGGGAGCGGCCGCGCAGCGACGGTTTCGTGACGGCCGTGACGGCCGACATCACCACGCCGAGGGGCCGCGAGGCGGTCTTCGCGGCGCATCGGGACTACGACATCGTGGTCACCAACGCCGGCGGGCCGCCGCCGGGCGATTTCCGCGACTGGGACCGGCAGGACTGGCTGAGCGCGGTCGAGGCGAACATGCTGACTCCCATCGAGCTCATCAAGGCCACGGTGGACGGCATGGCCGAGCGCGGTTTCGGCCGCATCGTCAACATCACATCCAGCGCGGTGAAGGCGCCCATCGATATCCTGGGTTACCGCGCGCAGCGTGGAGCTGCTGGGTTCGGACATGCGCGTGCTGGGCGAGAAAGACGGCCTGCCGCCCCTGCCCGACGTGAACTACTTCCTGTGGATGCGCCGCGACCACATCAACCCGCTCACGCGCCACGTCTACGACATGCTCAAGACCAACCTGCGGCTGTCTTCCAACGGCGCGTAGCGCCGGGGCGCCCGGCCTGGCGGGGCGAGGCGGCCGGCGACCCGTCCTAAGCCGGCCGCAGGCAGTCCGCGTTGCGCGGGTTCTTCAGCGCACGGCGGGCGTAGTACTCGAAGGCGATAGTGTTGCGTCGCGGGCGCAGGATCCAGTCGTGCGCTTCCTTGCCCAGCGCGGGGTCGATGGGCTTGATCTCGCCCGCCGCGCCGGCGAGCAGCTGCATGCGCGCGGCGCGCTCGAACGCAATGGCCAGCACGCAGGCCTCTTCCACCGACGAGCCGGCGATCAGCAGGCCATGGTGCGAGAGCATCAGCGCGCGCTTGCCGCCGAGCGCGCCGGCGATGAGTTCGCCTTCTTCGTTGCCCACCGGGATGCCCGGCCATTTGGCCACGAAGGCCACGTCGTCGTACAGCACGCAGTTGTCCATGTGCGAAACGATGAGCGGCTGCTCCAGCATGCCCAGCGCCGCGGTGTGCACGGCATGGGTGTGGATGATGCAGTTCACGTCCGGCCGCGCGCGGTAGACCCAGGAGTGGAAGCGGTTCGCGGGGTTGGGCATGCCGTCGCCAGCCAGCACATTGAGGTCTTCGTCCACGCGCAACAGGTTGTCTTCGGCGATCTCGTCAAAACCCAGGCCGAGCTGCTGGGTGTAGAACGTGCCCGGCGTCTCGGCGCGCGCCGTGATCTGGCCGGCAAGCCCGGAGTCGTGGCCATTGTCGAAGAGAATGCGGCAGGTCAACGCCAGCTTCTGGCGCAGGGAGTAGGCGCTTTCCGGGAACTGCTGGTCGATCTTGCGGGTGGACTGCGAAACCAGCGTGGCCTTGTCGAGCTTGAAAGTGTCGGTGTTCATGGGTAGACCTAGGGATGTTCTGCGGTGGAGAGATTGCGTTCCGGCTGGCCCGGGAAGAGCGCCTGGTATCCCGGCAGGCGCTCCACGCGCGCCAGCCAGGCCCGGATGGCGGGGTAAGGGTCCAGCGCGATGCCGCCCATGGGCGCCATGCGGGTATAGGGGTAAAGGGCCACGTCGGCGATGCTGGGGTGGTCTTGCGTGGCCACCCACCCCTGCGCGCCCTGCCGTTGCAACTGCGCCTCCAGCACCTGCAGCGCGGCGTGCGCCGCCCGCGCATGGCCGGCGTAAGGCTCGCTTTGCGGATCGCCGCGCCGGTGCAGCGCGAGGTTCAGGCGCAGCTGCGCCAGCGGCTTCATGTGACGGTCCTGCTCGAACGACAGCCAGCTCAGCACCCGGGCCTGCGCCAGGGCGTCCCGGGGCCACCACGGGCTGCCCTGCGCCAGGTAGTGGAGAATCGCCATCGACTCGGCCAGGTGCGTGCCGTCCGGCAGTTGCAGCACCGGCACGTGCGCCATGGGCGCGATGGCCAGGAATGCCGGGCTGGCCAGGTCGCCCCGGTCGATGGACAGCGTGCGGCGCGCCAGCGGCACGCCCAGCAGGCTGGCCATCAGCCGCACCTTCCAGGCATTGCCCGAACGCAGGGTGTCGTAAATCAGCATGTCGTCAACCCTCCTCCCGAAGCCGCGTCAATCGAGGCGCGTGCCCGCGGCCTGGATGACCTTGGACCATTTCTCGGTTTCGTTGGCGACGTGCTTCCGGTACGCCTGGACCCCTGTGGGCAGCGGCTCGATGCCCATCTGCGCCAGGCGCTGCACGAGCTCGGGACGCTCGAGCGCCTGCGCCAGCGCCTTGTTCAGCGCCTCGACCGTGGAAGCGGGCGTGCCGGGCGGCGCGATCAGCGCATTCCAGGAGCCGATCTGGAATTGCGGCAGGCCCTGCTCCACGCTGGTTTTCAGGTCGGGCGCCACGCGGCTGCGCCGCGCATCGGCGATGGCCAGCATTTTCAGCCGGTGCGCCTTGGCCTGCGGCTCGATGACGGGCAGCGCGTCGATCACGATGTTCACCTGGCCGCCCACCGCGGCGTTGACCGCCTCGGCCCCGCTCTTGAAGGGAATGTGCACGATATCCGTCTTCGTGGCCAGCTTGAAGAGCTCGATTCCCAGGTGCGGCGAACTGCCGTTGCCCGCGGACCCGAAATTCAGCCGCGCGGGGTTGTCCCTGGCGTAGCGCACCAGCGACTGCAGGTCGTCCACGCCCTCCACCCCGTTGACCGCCAGCACGTACGGCGAATTGCTGACCAGCGACACCGGCGTCATGGCCGCCGGGTCGTAGCCCAGCTTGCGGTAGAGCATTTTGTTCACCACCTGCGTGCCTACGGTGCCCAGCAGCAGCGTGTAGCCGTCGGGCTTGGCGGCCGACAGCGCCTGCGCGGCGATCGCCCCGCCCGCGCCGGGGCGGTTCTCTATCACGATCTGCTGCGACAGGGCCTCGCCCAGGTATTGCCCGACCAGGCGGCCCGCCACGTCGGTGATGCCGCCGGCGCCGAACGGAATGATCAGCCGGATGGGCTTGTCCGGGTACCGCGGCTGCGCCGCGCCCGCGGCGCAGCCCGCCACGCTTGCCGCGCCGCAAAGCACGGCCATCATGATCGCCCGACAACGTTTTCCGAACGTCATAACATATCCCCTTGCAAGTGGGCGGTTGTGGAGAGGCCGCCCGGTTTTTTGATCTATGACAAGAAACAAGTTGATTTTAGGACACAAGTGTCCAACAGGAAAGCAATGGCCGTCAAATTGAAGTTGTTACGCGTGCAGGCGGGCTTGACGCTGGAAGAGCTGGCCCAGGCGGCCGAGCTCACGCGCAGCTATGTGTCCAAGCTCGAAAGAGGGGTGTCCACGCCGTCCATCGGCGCCGCCCTGCGGATCGCGAAGGCGTTGGGCGTGAAAGTGGAGGAGCTGTTCGCCGAGTCGCCGGAAGACGATCCCATCGTCATCAACCGCGCCCAGCCCGGCGCGGACGCGCCGCGCCGCGCGCCCCGGGTGGTGTCCGGCACGCTGCCCGGGCACCGGATGGTCGCCTTCGTCATGAGCCCCACCGACGAGCCCGTGCGCAACCACCCCATGAGCCATCACCAGGGCGAGGAGATCCTCTATGTGCTCAAGGGCACCGTGAGCCTGCAGCTCGCGCGCCGGCGCGAAACCCTGAACGCCGGCGACAGCGCGCATTTCAACTCCAGCATCCCGCACAAGATTACCTCGGTGGGCAAGCATCCCGCCTCGGTGCTGCTGGTGATCGCGGAGGAGAAGTAGGCGGCGAAGGCCGCCCCTTGCTGCCTTACTGCACTTGCGGAATGCCCGCCTCCTCGATCACCTTCTCCCATTTGGCGATTTCGCTATCGACGAAGGTGGAGAACNATGGCTTATCCCTTGTAGGCCGACGGAAATGCCTTCTCCACGCGGCTGCCCACGAGCATGATCGCCAGCGAGCACAGCAGGTAGATCAGCGTGGTCACGGCAAAGACGTCGAAGGTCCGGAAGGTGAGGTTGTCGATGTTCTTGGCCTGGTAGGTGAGGTCCGTCACGCCGATCACCATGGTCAGGCTCGTGTCCTTGAAGAGAATGAGCGAGCGGTTGACCAGAGGCGGCACGCCGATGCGCAGCGCCTGGGGCAGGATCACGTAGCGCATGCTCTGCAGAAAGCCCAGGCCGATGGCGCGGCCCGCCTCGCCTGGGCGGCCGGAATGGCCTTCAGGCCGGAGCGCAGGTCTTCCGACATGTAGGCGCTGACGTTGAGCGACAGGGCGATCACGGCGAACAGCAGCTCGGTGTTGCCGGCGTTGACATAGGCTTTCAACCCGGGCGGCAGCACCTGGGGCATCCCGAAATACCACACCATGATCTGCACCACCGTGGGCACGTTGCGGTGGTACTCCACGAAGAGCGACATCAGCGCGTCCAGCGGCCTGAACGGTATGGCGCGCAGCAGCACGATGACGACGGCCAGCGCCATGCCCAGCAGCCACGACAGCGCGAACACCAGCAGGGTGGTCTTCAGGCCGTCGAGCAGCAGCTCGCCGTATTGCCCGTGCAGCAGAAAAGAAATATCCAGATCCATAAGCGGCAGCGGCGGCGGCGCGAGGCCGCCGCCTCATCCTCAATTGGCCTTGGCGACCGGTTCGACCTTGAAGGAGCGGGTGAGCTTGTAGATAGAGTCCTTGCCCAGCCACTTGGCGTAGATGGCGTCCAGCTCGCCGTCGGCGTCCATCTTTGCGAGCACCTTGTCCACGGCCTGCATCAGCCCCGTGTTGCCCTTGGACACCACCACCCCCATGCGCTCGGTGAACAGCGGTTCGTCGACCAGCACGGCGGGCGAGCCGGTCTTGGCGGATTCGATCTCGAATCGCTTGAGCGTGAGCTCGCCGGCCGAGATGCCGTCCACCTTGCCGTTCTGCAGGCCCAGGTAGCAGGTGGCCAGATCCTGATAGGTCACGATTTTCGACTTGGCCAGCACGCGGCTGGCGATGGCGGCCGAGGACGAGCCCTTGCTGGCGCAGACGCGCTTGCCCTCGAGCTGGGCCAGCGAGCCGATCTTCTCGTCGCGGCGCACCAGCACCTTGATGCTGCCCTGCAGGTATTGCAGGCTGTAGTCGACCTGGGCGGCGCGTTCGGGCAGGTAGGCCATGGAGCCGGCCACCACGTCCACGCGGCCCATTTTCAGTTCGGGAATGCGCGCTTCGGTGGACAGCGGCTTGTGCACCAGTTCCACGCCCAGTCCTTTGGCGAGCGCCTGGCACACGTCGACGTCGTAGCCCACGAACCTGCGCGTGGCCGGATCCTGGAAGGCATAGGGTTCGCTGGCGCTCTGGGTGCCGCAGACGAGCTTCTTGCTGGCCTCGATTTCCTTCAGGTCGCGGGCCTGGGCGCTGGCGGCCGCGGCCGCGGAAAGGGACAGGGCAATGACTGCGAGGGACGGCTTCATGGTTTTCTCCTTGGACTGTCTTGATGGTGGATGGCGGCGCCGGCGGTCCGCGCCGCGGCCGCGCCTCAGGGGGCGAAGCGGTAAGCGGCGCGTTCGCGCTCGTCGATCTGGTTGACCAGATTGGTTTCCCATTCCAGGTACTTGCGCGCGGCGGCCTTGTTGCCGCTGTGGCGGTCATGCACGAAGAAAAGAAAGTCGATGCAGTCTTCGTCGGGCGGGTTGCCGGGGCTGGACTCCACCGGCAGGCCCGCGCCGGTCCAGGCGGCGGGCGGATCGGCGAGCAGCAGCGGTTCCAGGCTCCCGGGCAGGCCGCGCGCATAGAGCTCGGCCACGCGCGGATCCTCGGCGACGAGCACGGTCTGACGGTCGGCCGCGGCGGGTTTGCCGCGTATGGCCCAGCGCGCGCCGGCGATGTGCGCCTTGCGGTAGGCCATGCTGGGGCGCAGGTCGACGAAGGCGGCGCCCTCTTCCAGCAGCGCGCGGGCCTGCGCGCTGTCGATGCGCGCCAACCGGCTTTCCACGGCCGGCGGAGGCGGCGGAGGCGCGTCCAGCGCGGCGGCCTCCAGCACGTGGACTTCCCAGCCCATCTGGCGCAGCCAGCTGGCCACCGTGGGGGCGCGCACGCCCTCGCCGTCGACCAGCACCAGCCGGGCGCCGCGCGTGCCCCACATACTGGTCGGTGGCCTGGATGAGCTGGCCGCCGGGCGCGCTGGCGGCGCCGGGGTAGGTGCCGGCCTGATATTCCTCCGGCGTGAGCATGTCGAAGACGTAGGTCGTGCGCGCGCCGTCGGCCCGCATGGCGGCCAGGGCGGCGGGGTCGATAGCGGCAACGCCGTAGCGCGCCGCCAGCGCCTGGGCGCGCTCCCTGGCGCGCGCCAGCGCCGCCTGCGAGGTTTCCATGCCATGCCGGCGCGACTGGCCGTGGTCCAGCGGCAGGTCCTTGAGGTACCAGCCCTGGGTGCCGTTTTCCAGGGCGTACACCGGGTTCTTCACGCCCAGGTTGATGAGCGTCTGCGCGCCGATGATGCTGCGGGTGCGGCCGGCGCAGTTGATCACGATGGTGGTGTTCTCGTCGGGCACCAGCTCGTCCACCCGCAGCGCCAGCTCGCCGTTGGGGCAGCAGGTGGCCGTGGGGATGCTCATCTTCTGGTATTCGGCGAACGGCCGGCCGTCCAGCACCACCAGGTTGTCCCGGGCGGCCAGGCGCCGGCTCAGTTCCTCGGCCGTGATGGCGGGCGTGTGGAAGACGTGTTCGGCCAGCTCGCCGAAGGTTTTGCTCGGCAGGTTGACGCCGGCGAAGAGGGCATAGCCCTGGCCGCGCCAGGCGTCGACGCCGCCATCCAGCACGCTGACCTGGGTATAACCGAGGGCGCGCAGCGCCTCGGCCGCCGGTTCCGCCACGCCGTTGGCCTGGTCGTAGACCACGACGCGGGTCGTCTTGCGCGGCACCAGGCGCAGCGTTTCGAATTCGAGCTGGCTGTACGGCGCGTTGACGGCATAGAAAAGGTGGGACTCGCCATACTGGCCATGCTCGCGCACGTCCAGCAGGGCGATCTCGTGGCCGTCGTGCAGCCAGTCTTTGAGCGTGGCGGCGCCTACGCGCGCGCGGATCGAGGGTGTGATTGCCATGGGTTCAACAGGAAGAAGCGCCGGCCGCGCCGGCGCGGAGGACTACGAAAGGTGGGCGTCGAACGCCTGTTGCAGGTCGGCGATGAGGTCGGCCGGGTCTTCCAGGCCGATATGGAAACGGCACATCGGACCGCGCCCGCTCCAGGACGACAGGCTGCGCGCGGAAGCCATGTTCATGGGCACGACCAGGCTCTCGTAGCCGCCCCACGAGGCCCCGATGCCGAACAGCGCCAGCGCGTCGATCATGGCTTCCATGCGCTCGGGGCCGACCTCGGGCGCGAACTCCACCGACACCAGGCCGTTGCTGCCGCGGAAGTCGCGCTCGAAGATCTCGCGCTGCGCGCCTTCGGCGCAGGCGGCGGCATAGACACGGGCCACGCGCGGGTGCCGCTGCAGCCAGCCCGCCACTTCGAGCATGTGCGCCTGGTGGGTCGCGCAGGCGCACGGGCAGGGTGCGCAGGCCGCGCAGCAGCAGGTAGGCGTCGTCCGCGCCCACGGTCTGGCCGTAATTGACCTGCGCGGTTTCCAGTTCCGGCCACGCCTCGCGGGTCGTGACCACCGTGCCCATCATGACGTCGGCGTGGCCGCTCAGGTACTTGGTGGCCGCGATGATGGAGATGTCGGCGCCCAGCGCCAGCGGCTGGTGCAGGAAGCCCGAGCCCCAGGTGTTGTCCACCGCCAGCAGGCAGCCATGCTTCCGGGCCAGGGCCGACACCGCGCGCAGGTCCATCATCTCGTAGACGAGCGAGCTGGGGTTTTCGGCATAGATCATGCGCGTGTTGGGCCGGATCTTCTCCGCCAGGTCGGAGCCATCGGGCTGGTAGTAGCTGTGCTCGATACCCAGGCGCGCCAGGCTCTGCGCGCACAGCGCGCGCGCCGGTTCGTACACGCCGTCGGTCATGAGCACGTGGTCGCCCGCCTTCAGGTAGGCGAGAAACACCATGGCGATGGCCGCCAGCCCGGTCGGGAACACCTTGGCGCGGTAGCCGCCTTCCAGCTCGACCAGCGCGTCTTCCAGCGCATAGGTGCTGTCGGTGCCGCGCGCGCCGTAGGAACGCAGGCGCTCCTGGCCGCGGCGCTGGCGCGTCTCGCGCCACTGCGCCACGCTGTCGAACACATAGGTGCTGGCCCGCGTTACCGGCGTGTTCACCCAGCCCTGGTGGGGCCGCCGCTGCGCAGCAGCCGGGTTTCGTAGGCGCCTTGCGGCGCGTGCTGGTCCTTGGCCATGTCGCGTCTCATTTGCGGGTCTGCACGCCGATGGCCATCTGCTGGCAGGTGCCTTTTTCGAGATCGAAAGCGATGCGGCGGTCCAGCGTTTCCAGCGCACGGCCGTACATGTGCAGGTGGCGGATGACGTCCTGGCCCTCGATGTGCACGGCGTGGATGTCGTCGGGCATGAGAGCGATGCCGGCGCCGGGTTCGACGACCACGGTTCCGGTCTGCTCCAGCGTGGCGCGGCCCGGCTCGCTGCCGTCGTCCTTGCGGTCGTAGGTGTAGTTGAGTTCCACGCCTTCGACCGCGGCGATGCAGGCCCAGGTTGTGTGGTTGTGCGGCACGATCTTCTTGCCCGGGCGCATGACGTTCAGGTACAGCGCATAGGACTTGTCTTCGTCTTCCTGGATCAGGTAGCGGGCCTGCAGTTCCCCCTGCTCGGGCGCGGGGTAGCGCTCGGCGCTCCACCAGTCTTTGTGGGCGGCCAGGCCGACCAGTTTGTCCAGGACCTGGGCCAGGGTGTCGCGGTTTTCTCCGCCGCGCTCGAACAGCCCCTTGATCTGGTCGATGGCGGCGCGGATCTGGGCCGATCCCGGGTTGGCTTGCTGCATGGCGTATGGGCTCCGTGTCTTTTGTGGGAAACAGGCGCCCACCTTAAAGAGCCGGACCGCGCGATTCAAATTAGAGTTGCATTGAAATTCATTAGGATTGCTAATGTATTTTCCGCTTTCATAGAGGAATGGCGAGAAGAGCGCGACGGAGGACCGTCCGTCTCTAGGGGAAAATACCAATAAGAAACTGATCCATTTTCCGGCCCTGGAGCAACTCGCGCGGGCGCCGGGCCGGGCCGCGGACGCAGCGACCTGCACAAGCTTGAGTTTTTTCCTACGCACTTGTCAGTCTCATCCTATGGTGGCGGCGCCTGCGCTCTTCTTATGATTCCCAATCCTGTGCCGGCGCCGCATCGGGTTGCCCCGGGCGGAGTTCCCCGGCGGCGAAATATCCAGCCGTCGCGCCGCCCGTCTTCCGCGCTTCCCGGCCCACGGTCATCCGCGGCATATCGAGGAAAAAGTGAAACTCCTTCAGTCGATTCTGCTCGTCGCCTTGCTGTGCTTTTCGAAAGCCGGCTTTGCCGTCATTTGTCTCAAGGAGGGCGGCCTTTCCAAGGATTCGGTCGACATCCGCACCACCATCGCCGTGCCCAACGACGAAGCAAGGGGCACGGTGCTATGGCGCTCGCCCAATTACCACATGCGCGTCGAATGCAAGCAGGAAAAGTCGATAAGCCTAGGCGAGAAGGTCTTCATCTATCTCAGCCCCACCGACCAGGGCATGACCCAGCTGGGGCCCGACATCGAGTTCGGCGTCAACCTGAAGGGTGTCGACTACACATGCAGCAGCCTGGAGCGGTGCCGCATGGAAATCGGCGAGACCGAGCCTTGCGCCCTCTTGTGCACCAACTTCAAGACCCGTTTCTCGATTGCGTACAACTTCTTCATCGCCAAGAAATCCACACCGGAGCAAAGCGCACACAAAGAGGGGCACCACGACCTCCTGGCCGGGCGCGAGCGCCGGATCGGCGGAATGCACCACCGTACCCGACAGGTCGATGCCGCCGATGCGCGGATACTCGCGGATGATGCCGCCGCGCCCGGCCTGCGCCAGCGCGTCCTTGTAGTTCAGGCCCGCATAGGCGACCTTGATAAGCGTATCGCCCGCGGACAACTGGTCCGGCGTCAACGTGTCGTAACGGCCTTGCGGCGGATCGCCCGCCGCGCCGGCGTGCAGGCGGTAGGCCCAGAATTCGGGAGTTTCCATGCTTGTCTCCGTTGAGGCTCAGGCTTGCGCCAGCAGCCGGCGCGCCAGCGTGGCGCGGTGCAGTTCGTTGGCGCCGTCGTAAATGCGGAAGGGGCGCATTTCCTGCCAGACCATGGCGACGGGCGTGTCGTCGGACAGGCCCGACGCGCCCATCATCTGGACGGCGCGGTCGGCCACGCGGTTCACGGCTTCGGACACGAAGACTTTGGCCATGGCGCTGTGCTGCTTCACCGACAGGCCCGTGTCCATGCGGTCGGCGCAGTCCAGCGTCATGAGACGGGCGGCGTACAGGTCGATGTGGGAGTCCGCGACCATGGCCTGGATCTGCTGCAGGTCCGCCAGGCGGGAACCGAAGGAATCGCGTTGCGCCACATAGCTTTGCGCGGTTTCCAGCGCGCGCCGCGCGCGGCCGATGTAGCGCATGCAATGGGACAGGCGGGCCGGCTCCAGCCGCAACTGCGCATACTCCAGGCCGCGGCCGGGCTCGCCCAGCACGGCCTCGTCGCCGACCTCGCAATCCTGCAGCACGATCTCGGCGTGGCCGCCGATCTGGTAGCCCGTCACCACGCCGATGTCGCGCACGACCCGGTAGCCCGGCGTGTCGGCAGGCACCAGGAACAGCGTGGCGCCGGTATCGGTGCGCGCCAGCACCAGCGCGAAATCCGCGCCCACGCCGCCGCTGATGAACTGCTTGTGTCCATTCAACACCCAGCGCGCGCTACGCCGTTCGGCATGGGTGCGCAGCATGGAAGGGTCGGACCCGGCGCCGGGAGCGGGCTCGGTCATGGCGAAGCAGGCGCGTCGTTCGCCGCGCACCAGAGGCCCGAGAAAGCGTTCCAGCTGGGCGGGAGTGCCCAGGCGCAGCAGCGTCAGCATGTTGGGCTGGTCGGGCGCGGCGCAGTTCAGGGCGGCAGGCCCCAGGAATCCGCGCCCCGCTTCTTCCAGGACCTGGGCCAGGGCGCGCCAGCCCAGACCCAGGCCGCCCCATTCCCTGGGAAGCTGCGGCGCATACAGGCCGGCCTCGCGGGCCTGGACGCGCAGGCGGGCGACCGCAGCGGTCCAGCGCGGTCACGTCGCGGGCAATGGCGGGAGACTCAGCGGGTATGGCCACCTCTTCCACGAAGCGGCGCACGCGCGCGCACAGGTCTTGCGGGGCGTCGCCGCCGTTGCGTTCTTGCTGGGACTGCATGGCTTATTCCTCGATCTTCACGCCGGCCTGCTTGACCACGGCGCGCCATCTGTCGGTTTCGTCGGCGATGTGCCGGCCAAAGGCTTCGGGCGTGCCGCCGGTGGGCTGCATGCCCAGCCCGGTGAAGTAGCTGCGAACTTCGGGGTCCGCCAACACGGTATTGATCTGGCGGTTCAGCAGGGCGATCACGTCCTTGGGGGTTCCGGCGGGCGCCATCACCCCCCACCAGGAGGAGGCCGACAGCGGCACGCCCAGCTCGGCCAGCGTGGGAACGTCCGGCAGATCGGGGTTGCGCGCTTGTGCCGCGATGGCGATGGGCCGCAGGCGCCCCGCCTTGACTTGCGCGTACACCGGCGGCAGGTTGTCGAAGCTCATCTGGACTTGTCCGCCGACGAGCGCGGTGGCGGCCTCGCTGCTGCCTTTGTAGGGAATGTGCCGCAGCGCGATGCCGGTCTGGTGCGCAAACTGTTCACCCGCCAGATGCGGGATGCTTCCCGTGCCGGCGGTGGCGTAGGCCAGGCCCTGCTGCTGCGCGGCGGCGCGTTTCAGGTCTTCCAGGCTGCGTGCGGGGCTGGCGGCCGGCAACAGCAGATAGACCGGCACGTCCGTGGCCCAGATCACCGGAGCCAGATCCTTCTTCACGTCATAGGGCAGCCTGGCGTACAGCACACTGTTGGTCGCCAGGTTGGCCGTGCCCATCAGCAAGGTGTAGCCGTCGGGCGCGGCGCTGGCGACATAGGCGGTGCCGATCTGCGTAGCGCCGCCGGGCTTGTTTTCCACCACCACGGGCTGGCCCAGCAAGGGCGCCAGTTTGCGCGCGATCATGCGCGCCGCGGTGTCGGTGCCGCCGCCAGCCGCGTACGGCACGATCAGGCGCACCGGCTTGTCGGGATAGGCGGCCTGCGCCGCGCCTGCCGCGCCCAGCAGGGCAAGGGCGCCCAGCGCGCGCAGCGCTCGGAGAATGCGTTGCATGGCGGTCTTCCTGCAATGGGCTTACTGGATGCGGGCGCCGGTGGATTGCACCAGCTTGCCCCACCATGCGGTTTCGTCGGCGATCTGCTTGGCGAATTCGGCCGGCGTGCTGGCCAGCGGCTCGGCGCCCAGTTCCTGGAAGCGGGCGCGCAGCTGCGGGTCCTGCAGCGCCTTGACCACGGCCGCGTGCAGGCGTTCGATGACCGCCGGGTCGGTGCCCGCGGGCGCCATCAGGCCCTTCCAGGCCATTACCACGAAACCTTTCTGGCCGGCCTCATCGAAGGTGGGAATATCGGGCGCGGCCGTGGCGCGCTGGTCGCTGGGCACCGCCAGCGCGCGCAGCCGCCCGCTTTGACCTGCGGCAGCAGCGCCGGCATGTTGTCGATCATGAAGTCGATATGGCCGGCCACCAGATCGGTGATGGCGGGGCCGGTGCCCTTGTACGGTACGTGCTCGGCCTGGATGCCCGCCCGCTGCTTGAGCAGCTCGCCGGCCAACTGCGCGGGCGAGCCGTTGCCCGGAGACCCGAAGGACAGCTTGCCAGGGTGGTTGCGCGCATACTGCAGGAACTCCTGCAGCGTCTTCACCGGCATGGACTTCGTCACCACCATCAGGTTGTGCTCGCGCTCCAGGCAGGTAATGGGCGCCAGATCCTTGGCCGGATCGAACGGCATGTTGGCGTACAGGCTGGGGTTGATGACGGTGGGGCCCGCCGCCGCCAGCAGCAGCGTGTACCCGTCGGGGGCGGAACGGGCAACGAAGTCGCCTCCGATGTTGCCGCCGGCCCCGGGCTTGTTTTCGACGATGACCGGCTGGCCCAGGATGGGATGCAAGGCTTCGGCCAGCAGGCGGCCCAGGATATCGGTGGAGCCGCCAGGGGCGAACGGCACGATCAGCCTCACGGGCTTGTCAGGGTATGCGGCCGCGGCTTGCGGGGGCAGGGCGGCGCAGGCGAAGGCAGCGGCCACGGCGCCGATCCACTTCGGCAGGTGCTTGTGCAGCATGATGGAAGTCTCCTTTGGTTTGGCGGGCCGCCGGCTTCTTGCGGCTGCGGTCCCGGGATGGCCCTGGGGCCTGTTCACACGAACGCGGGTCTTGGGCAGGCCCTAGCGGCCGGGCGCATAGCCCGCCTGGGTCAGCGTGTGGCGGGCAATGGTCAGTTGATGGATCTGGCTGGTTCCTTCGTACAGGCGGAACAGGCGCACATCGCGGTAGAAGCGTTCAATGCCATGGTCGGCGATGTAGCCGTAGCCGCCGTGCATCTGCACGCAGCGGTCCGCCACGCGACCGCACATCTCCGACGCGAAGTATTTGCAGATCGAGGCGTTCAGCGTGACGTCCGCGCCAGCATCGCGTTCGCGGGCGGTCTGCAGCACCAGCGCGCGGGCGGCCTGGATTTCCGTCTGGCAGTCGGCCAGCATGGCCTGGATCAGCTGGAAATCCATCAGCGGCTTGCCGAACTGCTGGCGCTCAGCCACGAAGCGCAGCGTATCGTCCAGCATGCGGATGGCGGGCCCGATGCACAGCGCGGCCAGATGGATGCGTTGCTTGTTCAGCACTTTCATGGCCGTCTTGAATCCCAGGCCTTCCTGGCCGCCGATAATGTTGGCGGCCGGCACGCGGCAGTCCTGGAAATGCACGGCGGATACGGGAGATCCGGCCTGGCCCATCTTTTCGTAAGGCTGTCCGGTGGACAGGCCGGGCGTGCCGCGCTCCACAATGAAGGCGGTGATGCCCTTGGCGCCGGGCGCCTGCGGATCGGTCCGGGCCATGACCGTAAACAGGCCCGCCAGCGGCGCATTGGTGATGAAGCACTTTTCGCCATTCAATACGTAGTGGTCGCCGTCGCGTACGGCGGCGGTGCGCAGGGCCGTGGCGTCCGAGCCTGCTTGCGGCTCGGTCAGCGCGAAGCAGCCGGTCAGCTCGCCGGACGCCAGCCGGGGCAGATAATGCGCCTTTTGCGCATCGGTGCCGTCGGCCACCAGCGCTTCGGATCCGATGCCGGTGTTGGTGCCGACGCGGGCCCGGAATGCCACCGAGCATTGCGACAGTTCCATGGCGGCCAGGATCAGCTCTTCGGTCGTCATGCCCGCGCCGCCGTATTGCTCGGGGATGGAGTAGCCGAACAGTCCCCGCGCGGCCATGCTGGCAACCAGGTCTTGCGGCACCTCGTCCAGGCGGGCCACTTCCGCCTCGCGCGGCACCAGTTGCTCGCGCACATAGCGGCGCAGCGATTCGAGGAAAAGCGGGAAGCCGTCCGGGTCCCTGATCATGGTGAGTCTCCGTTTTATCCGGGCGCTGATGCGTGCCGCGCCGTGTTGAATCCAGGCTAGCAAAAGGCCGTGCGATTTGAGACAAGTGTTTCGATATCTTGAACGTCTCGCGCGTCGGCATGGCGGCCGCTGCTCTATGATCGGCAGGAATGCGCGCGCGTATCCGCGCGCCCCGGACTCAGGACCGCGACCATGACCACCCGCCCAGGCGAGCGCCATGCGACCCCGCCTTCGCCACCACGCTGGCGCATGGCCTGTCGGTGCTGCAGGCTTTCCGGCACGGAGAGCCGGCGCTCGGCAACCGCGAACTGGCGGACCGCACCGGTCTGTCCAAGGCCACGATTTCACGGCTGACCACCACGCTGATGCAGCGCGGCCTGCTGCGCTATGATGCCGGCCTGCGCCGCTATCGCCTGGGAACCGCAGTGCTGTCGTTGAGCTATCCGCTCCTGGCCAGCATCAAGGTCAGGCAACTGGCGCGTCCGTTGATGAAGCGTTTGGCCGATGCGGCGGGCGGCTCGGCGTCGCTGGGCATGCATCACGGCTTGAACATGGTGTATGTGGAAACCTGCCGGGGCCACGACGCGGTGTCGTTCCGCCCGGATATCGGCGCCTTGCTGCCGCTGCTGCCCTCGGCCTGGGACGCGCCTGGCTGGCGCAGGCGCCGGCCGACGAGGCCGAATCCGTGCTGGCGGCGCTGCGGCGCCAGGATCCGGCGATCTGGCGGCGCCATGCGCCCGATTGGGAGCAGGCGCAGCGCGACTATGCCGAACATGGCTATTGCGTGGGGCAGGGCGACTGGCATTCGGACGTGCATGCGGTGGCGGTGCCCATGCGCACGCGCGTTGACGGCCAGACGCTGGTGTTCAACTGCGGCGTGCCGGTGACGCGATTGCGCGCGGGCGACTTGCGCGGCCGCATCGCGCCCCGCTTGCGCACACTGGTGGCGCGGGTGGAAAAAATGTTGGAGCGCCAGAATGACGACGCGTGACCCGGACCGGGAATTCACCTCCACGCTGGCGCACGGCATTGATATCCTGGCCTGCTTCCGGGCCGACAAGCCAGTGCTGGCCAACAAGGATTTCGCGCAGCAGACGGGGTTGTCGCGCAGCGCCGTCGCGCGCTTGACGCACACCCTGGTGGAATTGGGCTTCTTGCAGCGCGAAGACGAGCCCGCGCGCTACCGGCTGGGCGCTTCGGTGCTGGCGCTGAGCTACCCCTTGCTGGCCAGCATGCAGATCCGGCAATTGGCGCGGCCGCTGATGAAGCAGTTGGCCGACCACGCGCGCGGGGCCGTGTCGCTGGTGGTGCGCGACCGCCTGCAGATGGTGTATGTGGAAACCGCCCGCTCCAACGAAGCCTTGCAGACCCGGCCCGATATCGGCGCTTCGCTGCCGCTGCTGTCCAGCGCCGCCGGCAAGGCGTGGCTGGCGCGGGTTTCGGACGAAGAGCGGGCCGCCGTGCTGAATCAGTTGCGCGTGGCCGACGCCCGGCATTACGACGCGCATTTCCCCAGCCTGGCGGCAGCGCGCCGCGACCTGGAGCGCAAGGGCTATTGCGGCAACAACCTGGAGTGGCGCCCGGACGCCTACGGCTTTGCCGCGCCGCTGGGACGGCCTTACCAGTCGCTGCTGTATGTCTTCAATTGCGGCGTGCCGGCGGGCGACGGTCCTTACCGGGAACGCGCCGCCGACATCGGCCCGCGCCTGGTCGCCCTGGCAAGGGAGACGGAAAGGCTGCTGGGGCTGGTTTGACGCCGCAGGGCGGGGTTTGGGGGCCGCCTCCGGAATTCATGACTCCAAGTCAAAAGTGTTTCGCTGTTTCCTGGCTTTTTCCGCAAGCATGGGGGCGGCATACTGGGCGCCTGCCTTCCGATCGGGCTTTCCCGCGCCCCGGCCATCCGCGCCGGCTGGCTCCCGGGACTCCCCAATCGGCGCAATCGAACCCAAGGAAACCCTATGCATCCCCAGGACTCTCAGCCGGTGAAAACCGGCCTGCCGCTGTTGGCGCTCGCCGTCGGCGCTTTCGGCATCGGCGTGACCGAGTTTTCTCCCATGGGCCTGCTGCCCGTGATCGCCGAGGGCGTGGACGTGTCCATCCCCAGCGCCGGCATGCTGGTCAGCGCCTACGCCATCGGCGTGATGGCGGGCGCGCCGTTGATGACGCTGGCCCTGTCGCGCTGGTCGCGCCGCAATGCGCTGCTGGTGCTGATGGCGATCTTCACGGCAGGCAACGTGCTGTCCGCGTTGGCTCCCAACTACACCACACTGCTCTTGGCGCGGCTGGTCACCAGCCTGAACCATGGCGCGTTCTTCGGCCTGGGTTCGCTGGTCGCGGCCAGCGTGGTGCCGCGCCACAAGCAGGCCAGCGCCGTTGCCACCATGTTTCTGGGGCTGACCATCGCCAACGTGGGCGGCGTGCCGGCGGCGACCTGGCTGGGCCAGGCCATAGGCTGGCGCATGTCGTTCGCAGCGACCTCGGCGCTGGGCCTGATTGCGATGTTGTCGCTGTGGTTTGCGCTGCCGGCCGGCGAGGCTGGACGCCGCCCCGACATCCGCCGCGAACTTGCCGTGCTCAAGAGTCCGGTGGTGCTGGTGGCCTTGCTGACTACGGTGCTGGGCGCGGGCGCGATGTTCACGCTCTACACCTATGTGGCGCCGGCCCTGGCCGAACTGACGGGCGCCTCGCCCCATTTCGTCACGGCGATGCTGGTGCTGATCGGCATCGGTTTCACCATCGGCAATACCGCGGGCGGGCGCTTCGCCGACCGCTCGCTGGACGGCAGCCTGATCGCCTTCCTGGTGCTGATCATCGCTGACCTGCTGGCGTTTCCGTGGCTGGCCGCCACGCAGACTGGCGCGGCTATTGCCCTGCTGATTTTCGGCTTCGGCACGTTCGCCGTGGTGCCGCCGCTGCAGATGCGCGTGATGCGTGCCGCCACCGATGCGCCGGGCCTGGCCTCGTCGGTGAACGTGGGCGCCTTCAACCTGGGCAATGCGCTGGGCGCGGCAGCGGGTGGGGGCGTGATCTCGGCGGGGATGGGCTATGGAGCGGTGCCCATCGCTGGAGCCGTCATCGCCGCGGCGGGATTGGGCCTGGTGCTGTGGCAGCGCGCGAGCAACCAGCGGCAACGCAAGCTGGCAATGCAAGGCTGCTGATACCGCGATAAGCAGGGGAAAAGGGGGCGTCCATGTAGACTGCTCCCCGAGCGTTGGACATAGATCCGACCTTCGGGGGCAGTTTACTCGCGGGACGCCCTTTTCTTTTATTCATGTGCCCGGCCCGAAAGCCTGATCTCATGTTTCCCAAGAAACTCGGAGGCGACGGACTGGGCGGTATATCGCCATGGAACGAAGGTCGCGCGCGTTTTTCCGGCGGCGGACAGGCGACAGGCAGATGTCCTGGATACGGCCAAAAAATACTGAGAACGCCTGCCGCTCCATAAAACGGTTCTTGTGTTTTGCATTCATTCCCGTAATTGTTGGCGCGCCCGGGAAGGCGGCCAAGCGCCGCGTATCGGGTGAAATTTCGGGGGCGGGGTTTCTGTTTTTCTGAATATGCCGGCATCGGGCGTCGGTCGGCCCATCGGCTGCCGTTTGTGTGAGTAAATGTTTTTATAAATTACGATATGATTTATCCGTTGAGGTTATAGAGGATGGGATGTGCCGGCGTTTTCATTCTTCGCTCACTCTACCGCGGATGCTTCAAGGGCCGATTGGCAATCTCTGCCCGATCACCTGAAAGGCGTGGGCGCCCTGGCCCGACGGTTCGCCGGGGCTTTTGGCGCGGCGGAGTTGGCTGAGGTCCAGGGATGGCTGCACGATCTGGGTAAATACAGCGAGGCGTTTCAACAGCGGCTGCGAGGCGCCGCGCATCGCGTGGACCATTCCACCTGGGGCGCCCGCGTCGCCGTGCGGCGGTACCCGCACCTGGGGCATTTGCTGGCCTACGGCATCGCCGGCCATCACGCCGGGCTCGCCAACGGCGATGGCGAGGGCGAGAGAACCGCATTGCGGCAGCGGCTGGACCCCGGCTTTGAATTGCCGGCTCTCGATCCCGCCTGGGAGCAGGATTTCACGTTGCCGGCTGAGCTGGCATTACCGAGGCTGAAAGCGCACAGCCGTGCGCGCGCGAATTTTCAATGGGCCTTTCTGGCGCGCATGCTGTTTTCCTGCCTGGTGGACGCCGATTTTCTGGATACCGAGCGTTTTTACCTGCGTGCGCAAGGTCTGCCGGATTATCGCGGTGCCGATACAAACCCGCCCGGCCTCGTGCAATTGCAGGCCGAGTTGAACCAATACTTGGCGGGTCTGTCGGGCCATGGCGAGGTCAACGCCATCCGGGCGGAGATTCTTCGGCACGTGCGCGAGCGGGCCGAACGGGCGCCCGGGCTGTTTTCGCTGACCGTGCCCACGGGCGGGGGCAAGACGCTGGCCTCGCTGGCTTTCGCGCTGGACCACGCGATACGGCATGGCCTGCGCCGGGTGATCTTCGTGATTCCGTTCACCAGCATCGTGGAGCAGAACGCCGCCGTATTCCGCAAAGCGCTCGGGCCGCTGGGCGACCAGGCCGTGCTCGAACACCACAGCGCCTTCGTGCAGTCCGAGCCGCCGCGCGACGACCCCGAGAAGTACCAGGCGCAAAAGAAGCTGCAACTGGCCATGGAGAACTGGGACGCGCCCATCGTCGTCACCACAGCCGTGCAGTTCTTCGAAAGCCTGTTCGCCGCCCGGCCCTCGCAGTGCCGCAAGCTGCACCGCATCGCGGGCAGCGTCGTGGTGCTGGACGAGGCACAGGCCATGCCGCTCAAGCTGCTGCGGCCCTGCGTGGCAGCCATCGACGAGCTGGCGCGCAACTATCGGGCCAGCGTGGTGCTGTGCACGGCCACTCAGCCGGCATTGGCGGCGCCGGCGTTCGAAGGCGGCCTCACCGAGGTGCGCGAACTGGCGCCGGATCCGGGGCGGTTGTTCAGGAAGCTGGAGCGCGTGCGCGTGAGGCACCTTGGCATGCTGGATGATGAGGCGCTGGCCGGCCACATGCGTGCGCGCGAGCAGGTGCTGTGCATTGTCAACAACCGCCGCCATGCCCGGGCCGTCTACCAGGCCATGGCCGACCTGCCCGGCGCATGCCACCTGACGACGCTGATGTGCGCCAGGCACCGCAGCGCCGTGCTGGACGAGGTGCGGGCGCGGCTCAAGAAAGGACAGCCTTGTCGTCTGGTTTCTACCAGCCTGATCGAAGCCGGCGTCGATGTGGATTTTCCCACCGTACTGCGTGCCGAGGCCGGACTGGATTCCATCGCCCAGGCCGCTGGCCGCTGCAACCGCGAAGGGCTGCGCCCGCGTGACGGCAGCGAGGTGCTGGTGTTCCTGCCCGAAAACCCGGATTGGGCGCCGCCGCCCGAGCTGGCGCAATACGCCCAGGCCGCGCGCGCGAGACGCTCAGGAAATTCGAGGCGGACCCGCTGTCTCCGCAGGCCATCGAAGACTATTTTGCGGGGCTGTACTGGCAAAAAGGATCGGCCGCGCTGGACGGCCCCAATTTGTTGGGGCGCCTGGCCGATAGCCGGATCGACAGCCTGCCCATGGAAACGCTGGCCGCCGAATTCCGCATGATCGACAGCGTGCAGATGCCGGTGATCGTGCCGTACGACGATGACGCGCGCAACGCCTTGGAAGCATTGAAGTTCACGAAAGGCTGCGTGCGCCTTGCCAGGCGCTTGCAACCTTACCTGGTGCAACTGGGCCGGAAGGAGTTCGACGCCTTGTACAAGGCGGGCGCTATTGCACCCGTGAACCCAGGCGACTGGGGAGATCAGTTCATGCAATTGGTTCACCCCGGACTGTATCACCCGGACTATGGCATCAACAGCGACGATCCTGGCCTGATAGAGGCGGACCATCTGTGCTGGTAGGTATATGGAATTTTCGAGAGCCACCGCAGGTGGCATGAGGAGGGGCAGAGTATGGGCTTTGGTGTGCGAGTGAAGGTATGGGGCGAGCGCGCCTGCTTCACCAGACCCGAGATGAAAAGCGAGCGTGTGAGTTATGACGTCATCACGCCTTCGGCCGCGCGCGGCATCCTGGAGGCCATTCACTGGAAACCGGCGATCCGCTGGCACATAGACCGCATCCGCGTGCTCAAGCCGATCCGCTTCGAATCGATCCGGCGCAACGAGGTCGGCAGCAAGATTTCCCCGGCCAACGTGTCCCGGGCCATGAAGGCCGGCTCGACGGCGGGATTGACGAATTACGTGGACCAGGACCGCCAGCAGCGCGCGGCCATGGTGCTGCGCGACGTGGCCTATGTGATCGAGGCCCATTTCGAGCTTACGCCCAAGGCTGGCGCGGACGATTCGGTGGGCAAGCATCTGGACATCTTCAATCGCCGCGCGCGCAAGGGGCAGTGCTTTCACATGCCGTGCCTGGGCGTGCGCGAGTTTCCGGCGGCCTTCGCCCTGATCGAGGAGGGCGAAAGTCTGCCCGCGCCGCACGAAAGCCTGTTGGCCGAGCGCGACCTGGGCTGGATGCTGCATGACATCGATTTCGCCCAGGGCATGGCGCCGCGCTTTTTCCGCGCCCGCATGGCGCAAGGCGTGATCGAGGTGCCGCCCTGGCGCGGCGTGGAGAGCCGGCCATGATTCTGCAGGCGCTCGTCGATTATTACCAACGGCTGCTGGAACGCCGGACCGAGGGCCTGGCGCCCTTTGGCTACAGCCCCGAGAAAATCAGCTACGAAATCCTGCTGTCCGCCGATGGCGGCGTGGTGCAGGTCAACGACATCCGCGACAACACGGGCAAGAAGCCGCAGCCGCGCCTGATGAACGTGCCCCAGCCCGAAAAACGCACGGTGGGCATCAAGTCCAACTTTCTTTGGGACAAGACCAGCTACGTACTCGGCATCAGCGCGACCAGCAAGCGCGCCGACAAGGAGCACGCCGCCTTCAAGTCCTTGCATCAGGAGCATCTGGCCGGCACGCAGGACGCGGGCCTGAAGGCGCTGCTGGCTTTTCTGGAGGCCTGGACGCCAGCGCGGTTCGCCGCTCCGCACTTCAGCGAGGATATGCTGGACGCCAACCTGGTGTTCCGCCTGGACGGCGAACGGACCTATTTGCACGAGCGCCCCGCCGCGCAGGCTCTACGCGCGCAGTTGCTGGCCAGCCAGGCGGAGGGCCAGCCGCCGCTGGCGATTTGCCTGGTGACCGGCGAGCCGTTGCCCGCGGCGCGCCTGCATCCGGCCATCAAGGGTGTCAGCGGCGCGCAGAGCTCGGGCGCCTCCATCGTCTCCTTCAATCAGGAGTCCTTCGCTTCCTACGGCAAGAGCCAGGGCGACAACGCGCCCGTTTCCGAACGGGCGGCGTTTGCCTACACCGCCGTGCTCAATCATCTGCTGCGCCGCGGCGAGCACAACCGCCAGCGCCTGCAGATCGGCGATACCAGCATCGTCTTTTGGGCCGAGGCGGCCGATGCGCAAGAGGCCGAGCGGGCCGAGCTGCTGCTGGCCGACCTGCTTGACGACCGCCCCACGGACGAGCAGGAGGCCGCACGCATCCGGAGCGAACTGGAAAAGGTGCAGAAGGGCCGGCCCTTGGCCGATATCGATCCCAGGCTTCAGGAAGACACGCGCATGTACGTGCTGGGCCTGGCGCCCAATGCCGCGCGCATCGCCATCCGCTTCTGGGAGGTCGGCACCCTGGGGCTGTTCGCCCGCCGCCTGGCCGAGCATGCCGCGGACTTCCATCTCGACCCCCGACCCTGGAAGACCGCCCCCTCGGCCTATCGTGTCGTGCTGGCCACGGCGCCGCAATACAAGGACAGCGCATCCATGGACGACGCGGCCAGCCAGCTCGTCGGTGAACTCGTGCGCGCGGTGCTTACCGGCAGGCCCTATCCGCGCAGCCTGTTGGCCAACGCCCTGATGCGCATGCGCAGCGACGGCCATGTGTCGGGGCTGCGCGTGGCCATTTGCAAAGGTATTCTGGCGCGCGAGCGCCGCCTGGGAATCAATAGCGACAAAGAGGAGATCCCCGTGAGTCTCGACAAGGCATCCACCCATCCCGGCTATCGGCTCGGACGTTTGTTCGCCGTGCTGGAGGCCGTCCAGCGGCTGGCGTTGGGCAAGCAGATCAATGCAACCATTCGCGACCGCTACTACGGCGCGGCGTCGGCGACGCCGGCATTGGTATTCCCTGTGCTGCTGCGCAACGCGCAAAACCATCTGGCACGGTTGCGCAAGGACAAGCCGGCCGCCGCAGCTGGTCTGGAAATGGACATTCGAGAGATCGTCGGGGGACTTGCCGACAACTTCCCCCGCAGCCTGCGCATCGAGGATCAAGGCCGGTTCGCCATCGGTTACTACCATCAGCAGCAAAGCCGCTTCCGCCAGGAGGATGGCGCCGACAGCGGCAATACGGAATCCACCGAAGACCACATCGAGGAAACTCAAGCATGACCGCCATCACCCACCGTTACGAATTCGTCTACCTGTTCGACATCACCAATGGCAACCCCAATGGCGACCCGGACGCCGGCAACCTGCCGCGCCTGGACCCCGAAACCAACCGGGGCCTGGTCACCGACGTCTGCCTCAAGCGCAAGATCCGCAATTTCGTGGCGCTGGACAAGGAGGACGCTGCGGGCTATGCGATCTACATGCAGGAAAAGGCCGTTCTGAACAACCAGCACCTCAAGGCGTATGAGGCCGTGGGCATCGAGCCGGTGGACAAGAAGCTGCCCAAGGAGGAGGCCAAGGCCCGCGAGATCACCGCCTGGATGTGCGCCAACTTCTTCGACGTGCGCAGCTTTGGCGCCGTGATGACGACCGGCGTCAATGCAGGCCAGGTGCGCGGGCCGGTACAGATGGCCTTCGCCACCTCCATCGATCCCGTGGTGCCGCTGGAAGTTTCCATCACCCGCATGGCGGTCACCACCGAGAAAGAGGCCGAAGCGCAGAGCGGAGACAACCGCACCATGGGCCGCAAGCACATCATTCCCTATGGCCTGTACCGTGCCCATGGCTATATTTCCGCCAGGCTCGCCGAGCGCACGGGATTCTCCAACGAGGATCTGGAGCTGCTCTGGCGCGCGCTCGCCAATATGTTCGAGCATGACCGCTCCGCGGCGCGCGGCGAAATGGCGGCGCGCAAGCTCATCGTGTTCGAGCATGAGAGCGCGATGGGGAACGCGCCGGCCCACGTGCTGTTCGATGCCGTCAAGGTGGAGCGGGCCCCGGGCGCGGATGCCGCCTCGCCCCGCCGATACGAAGACTACCGGGTCCGCGTCGACACCGCGGCCGTGCCGGCCGGCGTGACCGTGCGCGAGCTGATGTGACCTCGCGCGCCTCGCGGGGAATGCCATGGACGAAGACGACGTCATTGCCCTCTCGGCATTGCAGCATTACCTGTATTGCCCGCGGCAATGCGCGCTGATCCATGTCGAGCAGCTTTGGGCGGAAAGCCGGCATACCGCCGAAGGCCGCCTGCTGCACGAAAAGGCTGACCGGCCCAAGATCGAGCGCCGCAAGGGCGTGCGTGTCGTCACGGCGATGCCGCTGGCCGAAAATCGCCTGGGGGTCAGCGGCATTGCGACGTGGTGGAATTCCACCAGGCCCCGGACGGCGAGCGCGCCTTCCCCGTCGAATACAAGCGCGGGCGCCCCAAGGCGAACCGGGCCGACGAAGTGCAGTTGTGCGCGCAGGCTCTGTGCCTGGAATCCATGCTGGGGCAGCGTATCGACGCCGGGGCGCTCTACTACGGCGCAACGCGCCGGCGCGTCGAAGTGCTTTTCGACGACGGACTGCGCCAGCTTACCCTGGAAACCATCGCCGCCGTGCGCGCGATGCTCGTGGCGGGTCATACGCCCACGGCCCGGTACCGTCCTCGCTTATGCGATGCCTGCTCGCTGCTGGACCTTTGCCAGCCCCGGCTGCTGGGGCGTGACAAAGGGGTCAATGTCTGGCTGGCGGAGCAGTGGTCCAAGGATATGGAAGGCGAGTCATGCGCAGACAGTTGAATACCTTGTACGTCACCACCGATGGCGCTTGGTTGCACAAAGATGGCGCCAACATTGTCATGGAGGTCGAACAGCAGGAGCGCGTCCGGTTGCCGGTGCACATGCTGGAGAGCCTGGTCTGTTTCGGGCGGGTACTGGTGTCTCCGCCTTTGCTGGGCTATTGCGCGGAGCAGGGCATATGCACCAGCTTCCTCACGCCGAACGGCCGGTTCCTGGCGCGCGTCGAAGGGCCGGTGTCCGGCAACGTATTGTTGCGCCGCCAGCAGTATCGGGCCAGCGACAATCCCGGGCGCTGTGCCGCCATCGTGCGCAACCTGCTGCTGGGCAAGCTGCACAACCAGCGCGTGGTGCTGGGTCGCGCCTTGCGGGATCACGGCGACGGTTTGCCGACCGATCGGCAGGCGGCGCTGGCGCACGCGCACAAGCGCCTGGAGATGATCGCCAAGAAGCTGCACGATGAAGACTCTGGCGTGGACCTGCTGCGTGGCTACGAGGGCGAGGCCGCGCAAGCGTACTTTGGCGTTTTCGATGCGCTGATCCGTGTGGACAGTCCGGCCATGCGCTTTTCGGGACGCAGCCGGCGGCCGCCGTGCGACGCCGTCAATGCCTTGCTGTCGTTTCTCTATACGCTGGTCACGCATGACTGCCGGTCGGCGTTGGAAAGCGTGGGCCTGGACCCGGCGGTGGGCTTTCTGCACCGGGACAGGCCAGGACGGCCCAGCCTGGCGCTGGACCTGTTGGAGGAATTCCGGCCGCTGCTGGCGGATCGCCTGGCGCTTTCGCTGATCAACCGCAAGCAGGTGGGCGAGCAAGACTTTCAGTACATGGACAACGGCGCCGTATTGTTGAGCGAGGCCGCGCGCAAGGCGGTGCTGGTGGCCTACCAGGAGCGCAAGCGCGAGGAGCTGCGTCATGCGTTCATCGACGAAAAAGCGGCAATCGGCCTCTTTCCGTTCATCCAGGCGCAATTGCTGGCGCGTCATCTGCGAGGCGACCTCGATGCCTATCCGCCATTCCTGTGGAAGTGAGGTCCGTCGATGATGGTACTGGTCAGTTACGACGTCAGCACCACGGACCCGGGCGGCGCACGCAGATTGCGCCGGCTTGCCAGGGCCTGCCTGGACTACGGTCAGCGCGTGCAATTTTCCGTATTCGAGATCGAGGTGGATTCCGCCCAATGGACCATCTTGAAGGCCAGGCTGATGGAAACGATCGATCCGGTCCGGGACAGCCTGCGGTTCTACTACCTGGGTCGGCAATGGCGCAGCAAGGTCGAGCACGTCGGCGCCAAACCCGTGTTGGACCTGGATGCGCCGCTGGTATTCTAGGCGACCGCGAACCCTAAGTGTTCGTGCGTGCCCCCGTGAGGGTTCGCGACTTTTCATGTCTTTGTTTTTGCTGAGGATTTTGTCTTGTGGCGGCGGCTTGGCGGCGCATGGACCACTTTGGCCTGCGGTTCGCGGAGGCCGCGGCTACGTGTATGACGGCACCCATACGGGCGCGCGCCAGCCCGGCGCAGGGGTCACGCCTGGCTGCTGCGCCAGGCCGGGCTGCGGGTCTTCAGCGAACACGAGTGGGAATCGGCGCAAACCTGCCTGCGCGAGCTGGAGGCCGGTTTGCTGGGGTGAGCGCTTGCGGGAATATCGGCTTGCGTTCGGCTATTCGGCGCGGATGTTGGCCTGCCGCACGATCTTGCCGTTGTCGGCGTATTCCTTGCGGATCTGGGCCTCGAACTGGGCGATGGTGCCGGTGGACATGACGTTCAGCGCGCTGGCGAGCGGTTTTTCGATCTCCGGCATGGCCGCGATCTTGTTGATGAGCGCGTTCATGCGCTGGCGGAAGGCGGGCGTGCTGCCGCCTGGGGCAAAAAAGCCGAAGGTGGACGTCATGTTGGCCATGGGATAGCCCAGCTCGGCCAGGGTGGGCGCGTCGGGATGGCCGGGCAGGCGGGCGGGAGAGCCCACGGCCAGCAGCTTGAGCTTGCCCTCGGCGATCAGGGCGTTGACCGGGCCCGAGGCGTTGACCAGCATCAGCGAGAACTGGCCGCCCAGCGCGTCGGGCACCATCTGGGCCATGCCTTTGTAGGGCACGTGGGTGATGCGCACGCCGGCCTGGTTGTTGATCTGCTCCAGCATGAGGTGGCCCAGGGAGCCGACGCCCGCCGTCGCAAGCGACAACCCGCCCGGGTCGGCCTTGGCCTGCGACAGCAAGTCCTGGAAGGTGGAGCCCTGGAAGCGCGGCCCGCCCACCAGGTAGACCGGCGAATACATGACGGACGCCACGGGCGCCAGATCCTTGAGCGGGTCGTACAGGGTTTTCATGACGTGCGGCGACAGCGTGACCGGGCTGACCGCGCTGAAGGCCAGCGTATCGTCGCCGCCCGCGCGGGCGACCGCGTTCATGCCTATCATGCCGCCGGCGCCGCCGCGGTTCTCGACGACCACGGGCCGCCCGAGCTCTTGCGACATTTTCTCGGCGAAGGCGCGTGCGGTGTTGTCGACGATGCCTCCGGCGCCGTAGGGCACGACGATGGTCATGGCCCTGGCGTCGGCGACGCCCTGGGCCTGCGCGTTGAATGCCAGCATCGCGCCCAGCGCGCATGCCATGGCGATCCGCTTGAATCCGGACATGTTTTCCCCTGTGATTGCGGCGGGCGTCGCAATGGCGCGCGCCGGGTTGCGGCGGCCTCCGCTTGAATCCGGACATGTTTTCCCCTGTGATTGCGGCGGGCGCCGCAATGGCGCGCGCCGGGTTGCGGCGGCCGGTGCGGC
>NZ_LHSJ01000320.1:0-4315 GCF_001270295.1 Achromobacter sp. DMS1
GGCCGGCGGCGTAACCGCCTGGCGCTGCTGGGTGATGTTGGTGGACTGGCGGCCCACGCTGGCGCCGCCGCCCATGCGCCGGGCTTCGGCGTCAAAGGATGCGGTCACCATTGCCGTGCCGGCGACGGCGACGAGCGCCGCGGCCAGAAACCGCGAAAAACAGATCTTCGACATAGATAGGGGCTCCCTCGTGCTTGCGCCCGCCTTTTTGGGGGACGAAGTATTCTTACAGAAATCTGAATGGCGTAAGAATAACGGACAAGGCGTCCCCCCACAAGTTCCCTTGCGGGTGCGCGGCCTGTCCGTGGACGAACGGGGTTCAGCTCAGCTTTACGCCCTCGTGCAGCGCGGCGATGCCGGCCGTGAGGTTGAAGTACTGGACGCGCTCCAGTCCCGCCGTGCGCAGCATGTCGGCCAGCGTCTCCTGGTCGGGGTGCATGCGGATGGATTCGGCCAGGTAGCGGTAGCTGGCCTCGTCCTTGGCGATCTTGCGGCCCAGCCAGGGCAGCACGTTGAAGGAATACCAGTCGTAGGCGGGCGCGAGCGGCTTGGCGATGCGCGAGAATTCCAGCACCAGCAGCTTGCCGCCCGGCTTGAGCACCCGGGTCATCTCGGCCAGGGCGCGGTCTTTGTGCGTCATGTTGCGCAGGCCGAAGGCCACGCTGACGCGGTCGAAATAGCCCGTGGGAAATGGCAGGCGCTCGGCGTCGCAGACGGCCACCGGCAACAGCAGGCCGTCGTCGGTGAGGCGGTCGCGCCCCACCCGGAGCATGGAATCGTTGATGTCGGTGAGCCAGACTTCCCCGGTGGGGCCGGCCCGCTTGGCGAAGGCGCGCGCGAGGTCGCCCGTGCCGCCGGCGATGTCCAGCACCTTCATGCCCGGACGCACGGCGCCCGGCCGATGGTGAAGGCCTTCCATACCCGGTGCAGGCCCGCCGACATGAAGTCGTTCATGATGTCGTAGCGCTGGGCCACCGAATGGAAGACTTCCGCCACCTTGCGGGCCTTTTCGCTTTCAGGGACGGTCTGGAAGCCGAAATGCGTGGAGCCGGCGGCATCCGCCGATTGTTGCGGTTCGGAGGGGTTTTGCATGGTGTGTTCCCGATATATCGTGAAATGGTAGCCTATCGGGCGGGAACCGGGCGCGAACCGGCGCGCAAAACGCCCGGGCGGCGGTCACATACCTGAAATATTGCGGCCATACTATCGCAACGTTCGCGCCGCGCCGGCGCTTCGAGATGTTTCAATTTCCGCCATGTCCAGCACCATACTCGTCGTCGAAGACGAACCCGCCATCCAGGAACTCATCGCGGTCAACCTGTCGTTTGCCGGGCACAAAGTGCTGCGCGCTTTCGACGCCGACCAGGCCCAGACGCTCATCCGCGCCGAACTGCCCGACCTGATCCTGCTCGACTGGATGCTGCCCGGCACCTCGGGCCTGGCGCTGGCGCGCAAGCTGCGCAACGATGAGCGCACGCGCGCGGTGCCGGTCATCATGCTCACGGCCAAGGGCTCCGAGCAGGACAAGGTCGACGGCCTGGAGGCCGGCGCCGACGACTACATCACCAAGCCCTTCTCGCCCAAGGAGCTGATGGCCCGCATCAAGGCCGTGCTGCGCCGCCGCGCGCCCCAGCTCACCGACGACGTGATCGACGTGGGCGGCCTGAAGCTGGACCCGGTCACGCACCGGCTTTCGGGCAACAGCCAGGCCCTGCAGATCGGCCCCACCGAATTCCGGCTGCTGCATTTCTTCATGACCCACCCCGAGCGGGTCTTCTCGCGGTCGCAACTGCTCGATCAGGTCTGGGGCGACCACGTCTTCGTGGAGGAACGCACGGTGGACGTGCACATCCGCCGCCTGCGCAAGGCCCTCGAACCCACCGGCCACGACGCGCACGTGGAAACCGTGCGCGGCAGCGGCTACCGTTTCACGGCCCAGCTCCCGACGCGCTGACACGCCGCTTTCGATGATCTGGCTGCGCACGCTTTTCCTGGTCGCCCTGTGGGCGCTGGCCGCGCTCGCCGCGCATTGGCTCATCGGAGAGCCAGCCGGCTGGATCGTCTTCGCTTCGGCGCTGGTCGCCATGCTGTTCTGGCGCAGCTGGCGGCTGCAGAAAGTGTCGTACTGGGCGCGCCACCCCGATACCGCGCCCCCGGCCTCGGTCGGCCCCTGGGACGACATCCTGGCGCCGCTCTACCGTTACACGCGCGCCCGCGCCCGCGAGCTGGCCGACACCCAGCGCGCCATGCAGGGCATGCTGGCGGCCGCCCAGGCCCTGCCCGACGGCGCCGTCACCATGAACGAGGATTTCCAGATCGACTGGTGCAACCGCATGGCGCGCCAGCACCTGGGCCTGCGCCTGCCCGCCGACCGCGGGCACAACCTGCTCAACCTGCTGCGCGCCCCCGAGTTCGTGGAGTACGCGCACCGGGGCTCGTGGCCCGAGCCCATTCTCGTGCGCCTGGGGCAGAACGGCCAGGAGCGGCTCATGATGATGCAGCTCACGGCCTACGCCAGCAATCAGCGCCTGCTCATCACGCGCGACGTGACGCAGATCGAGCGGCTGGAAACCACGCGCCGCGATTTCGTGGCCAACGTCTCGCACGAGCTGCGCACGCCGCTCACCGTGCTGGCGGGCTTTCTCGAGACGCTGCGCGAAATGCCCGACGAGGCGCTGCCGGCCGAGCAGCGCGCGCAATACCTGGCCATGATGCACGAGCAGGCGCAGCGCATGCAGGCCATCGTCGAAGACCTGCTGACGCTGTCCACGCTGGAATCGTCGCCCGGCGGCGACCAGCGGCCCGTGGACATGCGCGCCCTGCTCGAAAAGGCCCGCCAGCAGATCGAGGCCCTGTCCGGCGGACGGCACACGCTGCGCTGGCACATCGACGAATCGCTGGACGTGGTGGGCACCGAAACGGAATTGGCCTCGGCCATCTCCAACCTGCTCACCAATGCGGTGCGCTATACGCCCGAGGGCGGCGAGATCACCGTGCGCTGGGAGCGCGACGAGGACGGCGGCGCGCGCTACAGCGTGCGGGACACCGGCATCGGCATTGCCGCCCGGCACCTGCCCCGGCTGACGGAGCGCTTCTACCGCGTGGACCGCGGCCGCTCGCGCGCCGTGGGCGGCACGGGCCTGGGCCTGGCCATCACCAAGCACATCGCCATGCGGCACGATGCCGAGCTGCTCATCAGCAGCGAGCCCGGCAAGGGCAGCGTGTTCACGCTGCGGTTCCCGCCCGAGCGCATCGCCGGCGACGCCGGCTGAAGCGGCCGCGCCGGCCGCCCGGGTGGTACATTTCCGCCCATGCGCATCCTGGTCATCGAAGACGAACCCAAGCTGGCCGGCTATCTCAAGAAGGGACTGTCGGAGCAGAGCCACGTCGTGGACCTGGCGCACGACGGCATCGACGGCCGCCACCTGGCGCTGGAAGGCAGCCACGACCTGATCGTGCTGGACGTCATGCTGCCGGGGGTGGACGGTTTCGAGGTGCTGGCCTCGGTGCGCGCCCGCAAGAACACGCCCATACTCATGCTCACCGCCCGCGACGCGGTCGAGGACCGGGTCCGCGGCCTGGAAGGCGGCGCCGACGACTACCTGGTCAAGCCCTTCGCTTTTTCCGAGTTCCTGGCCCGCGTGCAGGCGCTGCTGCGGCGCGGGCGCGCGCAGGAGCCGGTGGTGCTGCGCCTGGCCGATCTGGAGCTGGACCTGGCCCGCCGGCGCGCCACCCGGGGCGGCCAGCGGCTGGACCTCACGGCCAAGGAGTTCAACCTGCTCGCGCTGCTGCTGCGGCGCCAGGGCCAGGTGCTGTCGCGCACCACCCTGGCCGAACAGGTGTGGGACATGAATTTCGACAGCGACACCAACGTCATCGACGTGGCCGTGCGCCGCCTGCGCGGCAAGCTCGACGATCCCTTCCCCGCCAAGCTGCTGCACACCGTGCGGGGCATGGGCTACGTGCTGGAATCGCGCGGCCCATGAAGCCGCCGCGCATGGGCTCGATGCAGGCCCGGCTGACGCTGCTGCTGGGCGCGATCGCCCTGCTGGTTTCCAGCGTCGCCGGCGCCACGCTGTTCTGGGCGCTCAAGCGCGAAGTGGCGCGGCAGGAGATTACCGAGGCCAGCGGCAAGTCCGAGCTCGTGGAGCACCTGATCGACATGCAGGGCGGCGCGGGCGGACTGGACGAGCTGGCCGCGGCCCTGGATGGCATGCGCGCCGGCCACGGCCACCTGGGCATCTGGATCGAAGACGGGCGCGGCGCCCTGCTCTACGGCGGCGAGCCGCCTCGCATCCTGCAGGCGCTGCCCGGC
>NZ_LHSJ01000321.1:0-4257 GCF_001270295.1 Achromobacter sp. DMS1
TGCGCCCAGGCGGCGCGGCCGCCGCCCAGCAGGCTCGCGCCGGCCAATGCGCCGGCGGCGGCCAGCACGCGGCGGCGGGTGGAGAAATCAGGGCTCAAGCTCATGTCGTCCTCGGTCGTCGTTTGGGGATGCGGCGGTTTGCGGTAAACGATAACGCAGCGGCCGCATGCCGCCAACGAAAAACGCCCGGCGGACCGGGCGTCGGGGCAGTCTGCCCGCGGCGCGGACGCTTGCGAAAACGCGTCCGCGCCGCGGGCTACGAAGCCGCCTTTTTCGGACGCTTGCGAAAACGCGTCCGCGCCGCGGGCTACGAAGCCGCCTTTTTCGCGGCCTTCCTGGCGGGCGCTTTCTTGGCGGCGGTTTTTTTCGCGGGCGCGCCTTCTTGGCCGCAGTCTTGGCGGCCGTTTTGGCCGGCGTCTTGGCTGCGGTCTTGGCGGCGGTTTTCGACGCCGCCTTCTTGGCGGGCGCGCGGCCCGCCTTCTCGCCGCGCGGCTCGAACTCGAAGCCGATCTTGCCGTCGGGCTGGCGCACCAGGAACGCCTTGAACTTGCGGTTGGTGCGGCTGGAGACGAAGCCGTCGAGCAGGTCGGTGCGGCCTTCGGCCAGCAGCTTCTCCATTTGCGCGCGCGAGATCTCTTGCTGCAGGATGACCTTGCCCGAGCGGAAATCGCAGGTCTTGTTGGGGCCCACCGACTTCTCGCAGACGTAGCTCATGCCGTGCTCGAACACGCGGGCGTGGCACTTGGGGCAGGCGCCCACCGGCGTGTGGCCGGAGAAGTCCACTTCCTCGTTGTCTTCTTCGTCGTTCTGGCCGAAGTCGAACTCGAGCTTGTAGTCGTCGCTGATGCGCAGGATGGCGGCGAAGGGCCGGCCCATTTTGCTGATGAAGCCCTGCAGCGGGCCGATCTCGCGCTTGGCCAGCAGTTCTTCGACCTCGGGCAGCTCGAAGGTGCGGCCGCCCGGATGCTTGCCGATGGAGAAGTCGCAGTTCGTGCAGGCGTAGCGGCGGTAGTTCTCTTTCACGACCCCGCCGCACTTGGGGCAGGGCGTCTGCAGCGTGGCGTAGTCGCCGGGCACCGTGTCGCGCTCGTATTCCTTGGCGCGCTTGACGATGACCTGCGTCATCTGCGCGATTTCGCGCATGAAGGCCGCGCGGTCCAGCCCGCCCTGCTCGATCTGCTTGAGCTTGTGCTCCCATTCGCCCGTGAGCTCGGGCGAGGTGAGTTCGGCCACGTCCAGGCCCGACAGCAGCGTCATGAGCTGGCGCGCCTTGGCGGTGGGCACCAGTTCGCGCCCCTCGCGGCGCAGGTAGCCTTCGTTGAGCAGCCCTTCGATGATGGCCGCGCGCGTGGCCGGCGTGCCCAGCCCGCGCTCGGACATGGCCTCGCGCAGTTCCTCGTCGTCCACCAGCTTGCCCGCGCCTTCCATGGCCGACAGCAGCGTGGCTTCGGTGTAGCGCGCCGGCGGCTTGGTGGTCAGGCCGACGGCTTCCACTTCCTCGGTGCGCACGACCTCGCCATCCGCCACGGGCACCAGGTTGGCGTCCTCGCCCTGGGCTTCCTTGCCGTACACGGCCAGCCAGCCCGGCGCCACCAGCACCTTGCCGTCGGTGCGGAAGCGGTGGCCCTGCACTTCGGTGATGCGGGTGGTGACGCGATACTCGGCCGCGGGGAAGAAGACCGCCAGGAAGCGCTTGAGCACCAGGTCGTACAGCTTGCCCTCGGCTTCGCTCAGGTCGTGCGGGATCTGCAGCGTGGGAATGATGGCGAAGTGGTCCGACACCTTCTTGTTGTCGAAGATGCGGCGGTTGGGCTTGACCCAGTTCTCGCTCACCACCTTGCCCGCATGGCGGGCCAGCTCGCCCACCGCGTTCGAGCCGCCCGAGGCCAGCGCGCGCATGGTCTCCTTGACGGTGTTGAGGTAGTCCTCGGGCAGGTAGCGCGAATCGGTACGCGGATACGTCAGGGCCTTGTGGCGCTCGTAAAGGGTCTGCGCCAGCGCCAGCGTGGTCTTGGCGGAGAAGCCGAAGCGGCCGTTGGCCTCGCGCTGCAGCGAGGTCAGGTCGTACAGGGCCGGCGAGATCTGCGTGGAAGGCTTGGATTCCTCGGTGACGTGGCCGGGCTGGTCGCGGCAGGCGGCCACCACGCTTTGCGCGGCCGCCAGCGACCACAGGCGCGATTCGCGCTTTTCGGGGTCGCGCTCGTCTCTCTTGAAGTCGGGATCGATCCAGCGGCCTTCGTACAGGCCGGCGGCGGCCACGAAGCTGGCGCGCACTTCCCAGTAGTCGCGCGGCACGAAGCTGCGGATGCGCTCCTCGCGCTCGGCCACGATGGCCAGCGTGGGCGTCTGCACGCGGCCCACCGGCGTCTTGAAGAAGCCGCCGTCTTTGCTATTGAAGGCCGTCATGGCGCGCGTGCCGTTGATGCCCACCAGCCAGTCGGCCTCGGCGCGCGAGCGGGCGGCGGCTTCCAGCGGCTTGAGCTGGGCGTCGTCGCGCAGATTGGCGAACGCCTCGCGGATCGCGGCCTGGGTCATGGATTGCAGCCACAGGCGCTGGATGGGCTTTTTGACGCCCGCATACTGAATAATGTAGCGGAAGATCAGCTCGCCCTCGCGCCCCGCGTCACAGGCGTTGATGATGGAATCCACGTCCTTGCGCTTGGCCAGCCGCACCAGCAGCTTCAGGCGCTCCGCCGATTTCTTGTCCGTGGGGCCCAGCTCGAATTGGGGAGGAATCACGGGCAGGTGCGTGAAGCTCCATTTCCCCTTGACCGGGTCGTTGGGCGCCACCAGGCTCAGCAAATGGCCTATGCTGGACGCGAGGACGTAACGTTCGCTTTCAAAATAGTCGCCCTCCCGCGCGAAGCCTCCCAAGGCGCGTGATATATCAAGGGCCACCGAGGGCTTCTCGGCAATAATCAGCGTTTTATTCATGAGTATCCAGTGGCGGCAGACCCGCCTTAGTAGCGCGGATAATAAGATCGGAGTTTCACGACATGCAAGTCGGCACTGAACGGCAAGCGGGATCCGAACTGCACGCATGGCGCCAATTCATGGCCCGCAGCACGCTCTGGCTCGGCGTTTTGCTGCTGGGCAGCGCCGCCGTGTGCTGGGTGGCGGCCAACTGGCAGGACATGGGCAAGGCCATGCGTTTTGCGCCATGCCGACGCGGGCTACGACATCGCTCTCGAGTGCGCCCGCGAGCAGGGCCTGAACCTGCCCATGATCAACCGCAACCGCTGAGCCGGCCCGCCGGCCATCGAACCGAACAGGCGCGTCCAGGCGCGCGGGAGACACACTATGATTTCGGCAAGCGAAGCCGGCCCGGGCGAACTGGTCGAACGGCGTTCCATCGATTTCATCCCGGAAGCGGAACGCCATGGCAGCCTCTACAGCCAGTTCACGCTCTGGCTGGGGGCCAATCTGCAGATCACGGCCATCGTCACCGGGGCCCTGGCCGTGGTGCTGGGCGGCGACGTGTTCTGGTCGCTCATCGGCCTGCTCATCGGGCAACTGCTGGGCGGCGCCGTCATGGCGCTGCATGCGGCCCAGGGGCCCAGGCTGGGGCTGCCGCAGATGATCTCCAGCCGGGTGCAGTTCGGCGTCTATGGCGCGGCGATACCCATCGCGCTCGTCTGTGTCATGTACCTGGGGTTCACGGCCACCGGCATGGTGCTCTCGGGGCAGGCCATCGGGCAGCTGGTGGGCATGAGCGACAGCGTGGGCATCCTGGCGTTCGCCGCCGTCATCGTGGTGGCGGCCCAGCTGGGCTACCGTGTCATCCACATGGTGGGGCGGGTGGCCAGCGTGCTCGGCATCGTGGCCTTTGTCTACCTGTTCGCCCGCATCATGACGATCGGCGACGTGGGCGAGCTGCTGCGGATCCGGCGCTTCGAGTGGGCGTCGTTCCTGCTGGCGGTGTCGCTGGCCGCCTCGTGGCAGATCGCCTATGGCCCCTACGTGGCGGACTATTCCCGCTACCTGCCCAGCCGCACCTCGCCGGTGAAGACTTTCCTCGCCGTGGGCCTGGGCTCGGTGCTCGGCGCGCAGGCGGCCATGGTGCTGGGCGTGTTCGCCGCGGCCATGGCGGACGGCCGGTTCGCCGGCCGCGAGGTGGCCTATATCGTCGGGCTGGGCGGCACCGGCGCCACGGCGGCGCTCTTGTATTTCAGCGTGGCCTTTGGCAAGGTGACCATCTCCACGCTGAATTCCTACGGCAGCTTCATGTGCATCGCCACCATCATCAGCGGATTCCGC
>NZ_LHSJ01000322.1:0-4245 GCF_001270295.1 Achromobacter sp. DMS1
CCGCAAGCCTGGCGGGCGGGAGCAGGCGGCGCAGCCCCGCCATCGAGCCGCCGCAGCGACACCGCAGCGGGCTGCCGATTTGCCCGCGATCTTTCAGTATCCCAGCAACGGTCCGGTCTCCGGATCCCCTTCTCCTGCGCAAGCCTGGCGGGCGGGAGCAGGCGGCGCAGCCCCGCCATCGAGCCGCCGCAGCGACACCGCAGCGGGCTGCCGATTTGCCCGCGATCTTTCAGTATCCCAGCAACGGTCCGGTCTCCGGATCCCCTTCTCCTGGACAGCGCCATGCATCTCGAACATGCTCCCACTTCGCAGCCGGAAAAGGGCCAGCCGCCCCGCAGCATGAAGAAGATCGCCGCGGCCAGCGTCATTGGCACGACGGTCGAATGGTATGACCTCTTTATCTTCGCAACCGCGTCCGCGCTGGTCTTCAACAAAGTCTTCTTTCCGTCGTTCGACCCGCTGACCGGCACGCTGCTGGCGTTCGGCACGTTCGCCTCCGCCTATGTGGCCCGCATGGCGGGCGCCGCGCTGTTCGGCCATTTTGGCGACCGGGTCGGCCGGAAATCCATGCTGCTGGTGTCGCTCGTCATGATGGGCGCGGCCACCTTCGCCATCGGCCTGCTCCCGGACTACGACGCGATCGGCATCTGGGCGCCGACCCTGCTCCTGGCCTTGCGGGTCGTCCAGGGCCTGGCCCTGGGCGGGGAATGGGGCGGCGCGGTGCTGATGGCGGTGGAACACGCGCCGGCCGGACGCCGCGGCCTGTATGGCTCGTGGGTGCAGATCGGCGTGCCCGCCGGAACGCTGATCGCCAACCTGGTGTTCCTGCTGTGCAGCGCGGTCATGTCCGCCGAGGCGCTGCTGTCCTGGGGCTGGCGCATCCCGTTCCTGGCCAGCATTGTGCTCGTGGGCGTAGGCATGTACATCCGCCTGAACACGTCGGAAACGCCGTCGTTCAGCAAGATCAAAGCGTCCGCCGCGCAAGTGAAAATTCCGCTGGCGGAGGTGCTGGCGCGGTCCTGGAGGCAGGTCCTGCTGGGCGGCGTGGCGACCATGTCGACCGGCGCCTCGTTCAACCTGATCGTGGCGTTCGGCCTGTCGTATGGCACGCAGACGCTGGGCTACTCGCGCAACCAGATGCTGGCCATGGTGCTGGCCGCCTGCGCCCTGTGCATGGCGCTATTGCCGCTGTTCGGGCTGCTGTCGGACAAGATCGGCCGCAAACCGGTGATTGTCGGAGGCATCGTGGCCGAAGCGTTGCTGGCCTTCCCGCTGTTCTGGCTGCTGGACACCGGCGCGTTCCCGCTGGCCCTGCTGGGCTACCTGCTGATGATGAGCGCCTTCGCCGCGAACTATGGCCCCATCGCCACGTTCCTGGCGGAACTGTTCGGCGCCAACGTCCGCTACTCGGGGCTCTCCGTCAGCTATATGCTCTCCGGGCTGCTGGGCAGCGCCGCCACGCCCATCGTCACCACGGCGCTGCTGTCGGCCACTGGCCGCGGATCATCGGTCGCCTGGTACATGATCGGATCGGCGGCGGTTTCAGCCCTTGCCCTGCTGATGCTGGCCGAGACGCTGAGGCGCGAAGCCCCGGCGCATGTGCCGGCCGCCCGCGCCAAGGCCCAGCTTTCCTGAACGACGCGGCGGACGGGCGGCGGCGTCCCCGCCGCTGCGCCACGCGGGCTGTTTCAGGAGTAAAAAGCAGTCATCGTGGTGTCCGCCGTCCGCCAGGCGCGGGTTTCGCGCCCGCCGGCGGGAGAACGTATGAACCGAAGACTTGGGATAGCCCCCCCGCAAGGCTCCCCGCTCGACTACCGGCATGTGTTCCTGAGCATGCCCGCGGCCCTCATGGTCACCCGCTACCGCGTGATATGCGACTGCAACAATGCATTCCTGAACATGTTCAGGGCCTGCCGCAACGACTTCATCGGTCAGACCGTGCGAGTGCTGTATCCGAACCAGACGGATTTCGAGCGTTGCGGGGCACGGGTGATTCCGACGCTCAAGCGTCACGGGCGGTTTACCGAGGCGCGGGTCATGCAGCGGATCGGCGGCGATCTGTTCTGGGTCAGCGTGACGGGCTTTACCGAAACGCGCGACGATCCCTACCGCGAGGCTTTCTGGTTCTTCTCGGAGCTCGGGCTGGCCGCGGCCGCCCCTGACGGCAAGACGTCCGTGCACCAGGCCGTCTCGGACGCCAAGAACTCGATGACGCAGCGCGAGCGCGACGTGGCGGCCCTGTTGATCCAGAACCAGACCGCCAAGGAAATCGGCAGGGCCCTGGGCATCAGCCCGCGCACCGTCGAGGTCTTCCGCAGCAAGCTCCTGAAGAAATTCAATGCTCCCTCGACCGCGGTCCTGGTCAAGTACCTGCTTGCCTAGGGCCATGCGGACCGCGCGCCGGGCCGGCCTTGCGCGACAGCCGCCTAAGCGTCTCGCGTCACCCGCAAGATTTCTTCCGGCGAAGTCTTGCCCTCGTCGATCCAGCGTTGTCCGTCATCACGCATGCTGCGCATGCCGGCGGCCACCGCGGCCAGACGCAGTTCGCGCTCGTCGCGCCCATCATGGATCAGCCGGCGCGCCTCGTCGTCGACGGTAAAGAGCTCGTGGATGCCGGAACGTCCGCTGTAGCCGGTGTGATTGCAGGCGGGGCAGCCCACGGGCTGGTAAACGCGCCGGCCGTCGACGGTGGCGGGCCGCTTGCAGGCCGGGCACAGTTTGCGCACCAGGCGCTGCGCCAGCACGCCCAACAGCGAAGACGCCAGCAGAAAAGGTTCCACGCCCATGTCGGTCAGACGCGTCACCGCCGAGACCGCGTCGTTGGTGTGCAGGGTCGCCAGCACCAGGTGGCCCGTCAGCGAAGCCTGCACGGCGATCTGGGCGGTTTCCAGATCTCGGATCTCGCCGATCATGATGACATCCGGGTCCTGGCGCAGGATGGCCCGCAGCGCCAGCGCGAAGCTCATGTCGATCTTGGCGTTGACTTGCGTCTGGCTGATGCCGGGCAGGTCGTACTCGATGGGATCTTCCACCGTGAGAATGTTGCTGGTGCTCGCGTCAAGCCGGCTCAGGGCGGCGTAGAGCGTGGTAGTCTTGCCGCTGCCCGTGGGGCCGGTGACGAGCACGATGCCGTGCGGCTGGCGGATCAGCCGGTCCAGCCGCGCCAGCACCTCGGGGCTCATGCCCAGCGTCTCCAGCCGCAGCCGCCCAGCCTCCTTGTCGAGCAGGCGCAGCACGGCGCGCTCGCCGTGGCCCGTGGGCAAGGTGGAGACGCGCACGTCGATGGGGCGCCCGCCCACGCGCAGCGCGATGCGGCCATCCTGCGGCAGGCGCTTCTCGGCGATGTCCAGGTGCGCCATGATCTTGATGCGCGAGATCAGCGCCGCGTGCAGCGCCTTGCGCGGCGACACCACGTCGCGCAGCGTGCCATCCACGCGGTAGCGCACCACCGAATGCGTCTCGAAGGGCTCGATGTGGATGTCGCTCGCACCGTCGCGCGCGGCCTGCGCGAACAGCGCGTTGATCATGCGGATGACGGGCGCATCGTCCTGCGCCTCCAGCAGGTCGGCCACTTCGGGCATGTCCTGCAGCAGGCGGTCGAGGTCGATCTCGTTTTCCGCCACGCCCATGACCGAAGCCGCGTCCTCCGAATGCGTGTAGGCCGCCGTCAGCAGGGTTTCCAGCGCCTCGTCGTCCACGCACTCGATCTGCGCCTCTCCGTGGCAGCGGCGCACTTCCTGCAGCGCCCAGGCGGGCGTGCGCGGGCTGACCGTCAGCCGGGCCTGCCCCGCGCGCAGCGACAGCAGCGCCCGCTGCGCGCGCGCCCAGGCATAGGGCAAGGGATGCGTGCTCACAGCGACGACACCACCGTGCTCTTGAAGCCCAGTTCGCGCAGCAGCGCCGTGGCGGTGGACAGCGTGGCGGGATCCTTGGCGACCTGGCTGCGCACCACATAGCCCATGCCGCCGGGGCCCGTCTGCACATAGGCCTGCAGGCCGCTGGCCTGCACGCTCAAGAAAATGCGTTTTGTTGCCTTCGAGGGCGGCGGCGAGGCCGTCACCGCGCTGCGCGGCGGACACATCCAGGCTTACATGGGCGATGCGGCCGAGGCTTTCACCATGCTCGAAGGCGGCGCGCCGATCCGCGTGCTGGCCGGTGTTCAACAACGAGCGCCTGCCGGGCAAGCTGGCCTCGGTGCCCACGGCCAAGGAACAGGGCTACGACATCGTCTGGCCTATCACTCCG
>NZ_LHSJ01000323.1:0-4221 GCF_001270295.1 Achromobacter sp. DMS1
CGGGCCAGGCCGAGTTTCTGCATGGCGCGGCCGGCCGCGCCCACCCGGCGTTCGCCGAAGCGCTTGCTGACCCGGCGCAGCTCGATGAGCGGCGTGGCCGCGTCTTGTCGGACCGCCGCCGTCATGCCGCCGCCTCCGCGAGGTTGAGGGCGGGATGGAAACAGCGCACCCGGTGGCCGGGCAGCGGTTCGGTAATGCCGGGCGTCTGGCCACAGACGGCGGTTGCGCGGGGGCAGCGCGCCGCGAAGGCGCAGCCGGGCGGAAGCGCGAGCAGGTTGGGTGTCATGCCGGGAATCTGGCGCAGCCGCTGGCCGCGCCGGTTGTTGCTGGGCAGGCTGCCGATCAGGCCCGCCGTGTACGGATGCTGCGGACGGTCGAGCACGTCGTCGACGCTGCCGTGCTCCACGATGCGGCCGGCATACATCACGGCGACTTCGTCGGCCAGCCCGGCCACCACCGAAAGATCGTGCGTGATCCAGATGAGGCTGGTGCCGTGCCGCTGGGCGAGCTTCTGCACTTCGGAGAGGATCTGCGCCTGGATGGTTACGTCCAGCGCGGTGGTGGGCTCATCGGCGATGATGAGGTCGGGCCGGTGCAGCATGGCGATGGCGATCGCCACGCGCTGGCGCATGCCGCCGGACAGCTGGTGCGGATAGGCGCGCAGCCGCTCCTCGGGGCTGGGAATGCCCATCATGCCCAGCGTGTCGCGCGCGAGTTCGCGCGCCTGCGAGCGGCTCATCTTGCTGTGGGCCAGCACGGTCTCGATCATCTGCACGTCCACGCGCAGGACCGGATTGAGCGTCATCATCGGATCCTGGAAGATCATGGCGATGCGGTTGCCCTGCAGCTTGCGCAGTTCGCGCGCGGGCAGCTTGGCCAGGTCGCGGCCCTGGAACAGCACTTCGCCGCCCACGATGCGGCCGGGCGGGTCCACCAGCCCCATGATGGAAAAGCCGGTGACCGACTTGCCCGATCCGGACTCGCCCACCAGGCCGAGGATCTTGCCGCGCTCCAGGGTGAACGACACGCCGTCCACGGCCGGCAGCACGCCGGCCCGGGTATGGAAATGCGTGCGCAGATCGCGGACCTGCAGCGTGGCCGGTGCGTGCTGCGCGGGAGAGGCCGCGTTCATTTGTGGGTCCTCGGGTTGAGCACGTCGCGCAGGCGGTCGCCTACCAGGTTGATCGCCACGATGGTGACCAGCAGCGTCATGCCGGGGTAGAAGCTGATCCAGTACTCGCCGGAAAGCATGAACTGGAACCCGTTGGAGATGAGCAGGCCGAGCGAGGGCTCGCTGATGGGCACGCCCAGCCCCAGGAAGCTCAGCGTGGCTTCCAGCGTGATGGCGCGCGCGATCTGCAGCGTGCCGATCACGATGAGCGGCGGCAGGCAGTTGGGCAGGATGTGCTTGAGCATGATGCGCCACGTGGGAATGTCCAGGCAGCGCGCCGCCTCCACGTACTCGCGGCGCCGTTCCACCAGCGCCTGGCCGCGCGCCGTGCGCGCGTAATAGGCCCATTCCAGCAGCACCAGCGTGAGCACCACGTTGCCCACGCCCTTGCCCAGGTAGGCCAGGATCATCATCGCCACCAGGATCGACGGAAAAGACAGCAGCAGGTCCACCAGCCGCATGAGCAAGGCGTCCACCTTGCCGCCCGCGTAGGCCGCGAGCAGCCCCAGCAGCGTGCCCACCACTCCGGCGATGAGGGCAGAGCCCACGCCCACCATCAGGCTGATGCGCAGGCCGTACAGAATGCCCGAATACAGGTCGCGGCCCTGGCCGTCCGTGCCCAGCCAGTAGTGGAACGTCTCCATGCCGTTCATGGAGCCCGGCGGCAGGCGCGCGTCCAGGACGTCGATCTGCATCAGGTCGTAGGGATTCTGCGGCGTGATCCACGGCGCCAGCGCCGCCGCCACCACGAGAAGCACCGTCAGCGCCAGGCCCAGCACGGCCGTTTTGGAAGACAGGAATTCCTGCAGGTTGCGGCGCCAGGGCGACTCGCGCCGCAGCGCGGGCGCGGCGGGCGGCAGGGAAAGCGCTGCGCCGTTTTCGGGGGGGCGGGCCGGAGTCATGCCGTCGCCTCCAGCCGCACCCGGGGGTCCAGCACCTTGTACAGAATGTCCACGATCAGGTTGAGCGTGACGAACATGAAAACCACCACCATGAGATACGCCACGATGACCGGGCGGTCCAGCGAATTCAGGCTGTCCAGGATCAGCTTGCCCGCGCCCGGCCAGGCGAAAATGCTTTCCGTGATGACGGCGAAGGCGATGGTCGAGCCCAGCTCCAGGCCCAGCACCGTCACCAGGGGGATCATGGTGTTGCGCAGCACGTGCACACAGACCACGCGCCAGGGCGACAGCCCTTTGGCGCGGGCAAAGCGCACGAAGTCCATGGGCAGCACGTCGCGCACGCCGGCCCGCGTCAGGCGGATCACCAGCGAAATCTTGAAGAGCGACAGGTTGAGCGCCGGCAGGATCAGGTGGCGCCAGCCGTCGGCGGTGAGCCAGGACCATTGCAGCCCGAGAAGCTCCACCGTTTGGCCGCGCCCGCTGGCCGGCAGCCAGCCCAGGTGCACGCTGAACGTCATGATGAGCATCAGCGCGATCCAGAACGTGGGCAGCGAAAAGCCCACGATGCTGCCCGCCATGACCAGCTTCGAGAACCGGCTGTCTGGATAGAGCCCCGCCAGCAGGCCCAGCGGCAGCCCGATGACGATGGCCAGCAGCATGGCGGCGATGGCGAGCTCGAACGTGGCCGGCAGGCGCTGGATCACCAGCTCCACCGCCGGGATGTTGTAGACGAAGCTGTTGCCCAGGTTGCCGTGCAGCGCGCCATTGAGAAAGGCCAGGTATTGCCGCCACAGCGGCTGGTCCAGACCCAGCTCGGCGATGATGCGTGCGCGGTCCACCTGGTCCACGTCCTGCCCGATCAGGATGTCCACGGGGTTGCCGATGGCGTGCAGCCCCACGAACACGATGAGCGTCATGAGCAGCACGACCACGGCCGCCTGCCCGATGCGCCGGATCAGCCAGCCCGTCATTGCGCGGTCTCCGCCTGCGGAGCGGGGGCGGGCGTCCATTCGTCGCCGAACACCTCCGGCTCGCTGAACGCCACCATGTTGGCGTAGTGCGCCTCCACGTCCTCGCGGTAGAACAAGGCTGCGATGCCTTGCGCCAGCCGCTTGGCGCCGTCGCTGATGGCGGGTATGTCGCCCGACACCGTGCCGTGCGTGAGCGCCGCGGGGTAGGAGAAGCAGTGCACGCGGTCCAGCCCCGGACAGGCGCCCGGGGTTTTCTCCTGCAGCTCGAACGCCGGCCCCAGGTCGGGAGAATCGTGCAGCTCCTGGTCTTCCTCGCCGGGCCCGGGCGTGTAGCGGTCGCCCCAGGCGCGCACGTGGGGAGCGAGCGCGGCGAACTCCGGCCTGGCGTTCCAGTCGATGCGAAAACCCGTGGAGAAAACCAGGAAATCGAGCACGAAAACGCCCTTGGGCGTCGCCACGCGGATCTCGTCGCCCGACATGGAGACATCCAGGATGCCGCAGCCCAGGTTGAAGCGCGCGTTGGGATGGCGCGAAACGCGCAGCGTGCTGCCGCGCGGCGGCGGCACCTGCTGCACGTTGATGTAATGGCGGATGCGCCATTTCCATTCGTCCGGCAGGCTCAGGTGCCCGTGCGTCAGGCCGGGATTGCCCGCGCCCTTGCCCTTGTTGACGCGGGGAATGTCGGCGCGCCGGATCAGCAGGTCCACGCTGGCCGCGCCGGCTTCCAGGGCGGTGGCCGCGCTGTCCATGGCCGAGGCCCCCGCGCCCACCACGCCGACGCGCTTGCCCGCCAGGTTGCCGTAATCCATGACGTCGGACGAGTGCGCCCAGCGATTGCGCGGCAGCTTGCGCGCGAAGTCCGGCACGTACGCGCCGCCCAGCCCGTCGCGGCCGGTGGCCAGCACCACGCGGCGCGCCAGCACCGTGCGCGCGCCCTCCGGCGCGGCCACGTCCAGCCGCACCAGGCCGTCGGCGCGCGGCGCCACCGCGGTTACGCGGTGCTCGTTGCGCACGTCCAGTTCCAGCACGCGGCGGTACCAGCGCAGGTAGTCCATCCATTGCAGGCGCGGAATCTTGTCCAGCGCCTCCCAGGCCCGCAGCCCGAACTGCGCCTCGAACCAGGCGCGGAAGGTCAGCGCCGGCAGGCCCAGGGCCGGGCCCGTGAGCTGCTTGGGCG
>NZ_LHSJ01000324.1:0-4196 GCF_001270295.1 Achromobacter sp. DMS1
GGCGCGGCCTCGTCTTCATCCCAGGGGCGGCGGAGCGGCCGGGGCGGCGCGGACAACACCGGGGCGGATGCGGGCGGCGGTGGCGGCGTGACGGAGCCGGATGCGAGCGCGCCGGGCCCGGACACCAGGCAGGCCCGGCCGTCGAACACGGTGGAGCATGCTCCGCAGCGCACCAGCCCGTTGCGCACCCGAAGCTGGTCGGGCACCACGCGGAAGGCAGCGCCGCATTGCGGGCAGCGGGTGATCAGCGCCATGACGCCCTCCCCCGGAGACGGCAATCAGGCTTTGCGGCCATGCAGGCAGACCCAGCCATCGAGCGCGCGCCAGACCGACATGCGTATCCAGGGCGCATACGCGGCGGCGACTTCCTCGGCCTGGCGTTCCAGCACACCGGACAGGACCAGGTCGCCGCCCCCGGCGACGCGGCCGGCCAGCATGGGCGCCAGCACCTTCAAGGGGTTGGAGAGAATGTTGGCCACCACCACCTGGAACGAGCCCGCCGGCAGCGCGTCGGGCAGCATGGCCTGAAGCTCCACGCCGTTGACCCCGGCGTTGAATTGCGTGCTCTGGACGGCCTGCGGATCGATGTCCACGGCCAGCGTGGGCCCGGCGCCCAGCTTGCGGGCGGCGATCGCCAGGATGCCGGAGCCGCAGCCATAATCGAGCAGGGTCGCGCCCGCGGGCAGTTCCGATTCCAGCCAGGCGAGGCAGAGATGCGTGGTGGGATGGCTGCCGGTGCCGAAGGCCAGCCCGGGGTCGAGTTCGATGTGGATGGCGCCGTCTTCGGCGGCGAGGCCGGGCACGCCGGGATCGTCTCGGTGCCAGCTCGGCACGATCCACAGCCGCTTGGCGATGTGGATGGGGCCGAATTGCGACTGGGTCAGCCGCACCCAGTCGGCATCGGGCACGTCGCGCAGGGTCCAGCCGGCGAACAGCGCGGGGGCCAGCCCGGCGCCCTGCGCGGCTTCTTCGACGATCTGCGCCGGATCGGCGCCGTCGGGCAGCAGGGCCACGACGCGATTGCGCTCCCAGGCCTGCACGTCGGGCTCGGTGCCCGGCTCGCCGAAGAGGGGACGCTCGTCTTCGGTGCCGAAGTCGGCGTCCTCGACGGAAACGGAAAGCACGCCCGCCTCCAGCAAGGCATCGGAGAGGGCTTCGGCCTGCGCCTCCTGGCAATGGAGCACGAGTTCACGCATGAGTCTTCTTCCATTCGGCCAAAGGGCCGCGGCTTGCGCCGCGGCCCGCTCGGCCGTGTATCGGGTTGCGCCGCGCGCCCCGCGCGGCGGCAGTGGGGCCGGGCCCCGCCAGCGCCCGTCAGGGACGCTGGGACAGCCGCTGCTCCAGATAATGGATGCTGGTGCCGCCTTCGATGAAGCGGGCATCCTGCAGCATTTCCCGGTGCAGCGGGATGTTGGTGGAAATGCCTTCGACCACCATTTCCGACAGCGCAATGCGCATGCGGGCCAGCGCCTGATCGCGCGTGTCGCCGTAGGTGATGACCTTGGCGATCATGGAATCATAGTTCGGCGGCACGAAATAGCCGTTGAACGCATGCGAGTCGATGCGCACGCCCGGGCCGCCCGGCGTGTGCCAGTTGGTGATGCGTCCGGGGCTGGGCACGAAGCGGAAGGGGTCTTCCGCGTTGATGCGGCATTCGATCGCATGGCCCTTGAAAGCGATGTCGCGCTGGCGCAGCGTGAACTTCTCGCCCGCGGCGATGAGGATCTGCTGCTGCACCAGGTCGACGCCGGTGATGAGCTCGGTGACGGGGTGCTCGACCTGGATGCGGGTGTTCATTTCGATGAAATAGAACTCGCCGTTTTCATACAGGAATTCGAACGTGCCCGCGCCGCGATAGCCCATTTTGCGGCAGGCGTCGGCGCAGCGGTCGCCGATGCGCTCGATGAGGCGGCGCGGGATGCCGGGCGCCGGCGCTTCCTCGATGACCTTCTGGTGGCGGCGCTGCATGGAGCAGTCGCGCTCGCCCAGCCAGACCGCGTTGCGCCCGCCGTCGGCCAGCACCTGGATTTCGATATGGCGAGGGTTCTCGAGGAACTTCTCCATATAGACTTCCGGATTGTTGAACGCGGCGCCCGCCTCGGAGCGCGTCATGGTGACGGCGTTGAGCAGCGCGGCCTCGGTATAGACCACGCGCATGCCGCGCCCGCCGCCGCCGCCGGCGGCCTTGATGATGACCGGGTAGCCGACTTCGCGCGCAATGCGCAGGATTTCCTGGGGATCGTCGGGCAACGCGCCTTCCGAGCCCGGCACCACGGGCACGCCGGCCTCGATCATGGCGCGCTTGGCGCTGACCTTGTCGCCCATGAGGCGGATGGTGTCGGAACGCGGGCCGATGAAGACGAATCCGCTCTTTTCGACGCGGTCGGCGAAATCGGCGTTCTCGGACAGGAAGCCGTAACCGGGGTGGATGGCCTCGGAATCGGTGACCTCCGCCGCCGAGATGATGGCCGGCATGTTCAGGTAGCTTTCGCGCGAAGGCGCGGGCCCGATGCAAACGGATTCATCGGCCAGGCGCACGTACTTGGCTTCGCGGTCTGCCTCGGAGTGCACCACCACGGTCTTGATGCCCAGCTCGCGGCAGGCGCGCTGAATGCGCAAGGCGATTTCGCCCCGATTGGCGATCAGGATTTTCTCGAACATTTTCAGCTATCAGCCAATGACGAACAGGGGTTGACCGTATTCGACGGGTTCGCCGTTCTCGACCAGGATTTCCTTGATGACGCCGGACTTGTCGGCTTCGATCTCGTTGAGCAGTTTCATGGCTTCGATGATGCACAGCGGATCGCCTTCCTTGACCGACTGGCCCACGTCCACGAAGGGCGCGGCGCCCGGATTGGGCGCGCGGTAGAAGGTGCCCACCATGGGCGCCTTCACGACGTGGCCCTGCACGGCGGGCGCGGCCTCGGCGGCCGGCGCGGGTGCGGCCGGCGCCGCGGGCGCGGCCACGGGAGCAGCGGGCACGCCGGCTTCGGGCTGGTGATAGGCCACGGGCTGCAAGGCTTGCGAGAATTTGACGATGCGAACCTTGCCTTCGCCTTCGGTGATTTCCAGCTCGGCGATTCCCGATTCAGCCACCAGGTCGATCAGGGTTTTGAGTTTTCGAAGATCCATAGAAGCTGCTTCCCGAAAGTGTCTTTGGCAACGGCCCTGCGTCGGGTCCGTGCCGCATGAAGATGTAGATGCTTTGATTGAGTGGTGCGAGTCAGTGCCGCACTGCGTAGCGCAGGGCCGCCTCGTAGCCGTCCGCGCCCAGGCCGGAGATCAGGCCCACCGCGAGATCGGACAGATAAGAGTGATGCCTGAAGGGCTCCCGCTTATACAGATTGGACAAATGTACTTCAATAAATGGGATGGCGACCGCGGCCAGGGCGTCGCGGATCGCAACGCTGGTGTGCGTGTACGCCGCCGCATTGATGATGATGAAGTCGGTTCCGTCCTGGCGGGCCGCCTGGATGCGATCCACCAGCGCGCCCTCGTGATTGCCCTGCCACGCCGTCAGCCTGGCGCCCAGTTCCCCTGCCAGCGTTTCGAGCCGCTCATCGATCTGGGCCAGCGTGAGGCTGCCATAGATATGCGGTTCCCGGGTGCCGAGCAGGTTCAGATTCGGGCCATGCAGTACCAGTATGTTCTGCGCCATGCGCGTGCCAAAGGGTGGATTGCCAACCGACGAAAATTACGAAATGTGGGCAAAACGGACGATAAACCAGCTTTTTACGCCAATTCCGCCTATTTGTCCAACCACTTCACGCCTTGATGCCCGACAGCGTGCGGTCGAGATCGTCTACTTTTGATTTCCCCGAGTATTTTGCGGTTAATGCTGCCATCTGCATTGAAAACCACCGTAAAAGGCAGGCCACCAGCCGGATTTCCGAGCTTGCGCAAGAGATCGATGGCGCCGGCCCCGGCAACCCAGAGCGGATAGGAAACCTGCACTTTCTCGACGAATTTGCGCATGTTCTCTTCGCGATCCACGCCGAAGCCGACAAAGCGCACGTGAGGGTATTTTTTTTGCAGGGCATCGAGTTCGGGCATTTCGCGCACGCAGGGAGCGCACCACGTTGCCCAGAAATTGACCACCATGGGCTGGCCCTTGAACTCGGCCAGCGCATGCGTGCCGCCCGCCAGCGCGGGGCAGCCTGAGGGCCATCAGCGTGGCGACCGCGTCGTCGGAAGCG
>NZ_LHSJ01000325.1:0-4191 GCF_001270295.1 Achromobacter sp. DMS1
GTCGAGGGCGGCGGGCCCCGGCGCGCGGACAAGCGGCGCCCATTTGCAGTAACCTATGCGCTTTGCGGCATGCGCCGGCCGCGCCCCTATCCCTTCTGTCCCGCCCCGGCCCGGTCCGCGGCGGGCATCTTCATTATTGCCATAGGCCATTCCCCGTGACTTCTGCTTTGCATCAATCCAGCATCAAGTCCTTGCCGCTGCTGGGCCGCGGTAAGGTGCGCGACATGTACGCCGTGGGCGACGACAAGCTGCTGATCGTCGCGTCCGACCGCATCTCCGCGTTCGACGTCATCCTGGACGACCCCATCCCCGGCAAGGGTCAGGTGCTGACCGAGCTGACCGAGTTCTGGCTGAAGAAACTGGCGCACATCCTGCCCAACCATTCCACCGGCATCAGGCCCGAAGACGTGGTCGCCCCGGACGAGGTGGACCAGGTGCGCGGCCGCGCCGTGGTGGTCAAGCGGCTCAAGCCCATCCTCGTGGAAGCGGTGGCGCGCGGCTACCTGATCGGGTCGGGTTGGAAGGATTACCAGGCCACGGGCGCGATCTGCGGCATCGAGCTGCCGCCCGGCCTGCAGCAGGCCAGCCAGCTTCCGGAGCCCATCTTCACGCCGGCGGCCAAGGCCGAGTTCGGCATGCACGACGAAAACGTGGACTTCGCCCACGTGGTCAAGGAAGTGGGCCAGGAAATGGCCGAGCGCATCCGCGATGTCACGCTCAGGCTCTACACCGAGGCGGCGCGCTACGCGGCCTCCAAGGGCATCATCATCGCCGACACCAAGTTCGAGTTCGGCCTGGACGAAAACGGCGCCCTGCACCTCATGGACGAAGTGCTCACGCCCGATTCCTCGCGTTTCTGGCCGGCCGACGGCTACCGCGTGGGCATCAGCCCGCCTTCGTTCGACAAGCAGTTCGTGCGCGACTGGCTCGAAACCCAGCCCTGGGACAAGACCCCGCCCGCGCCGCGCCTGCCCAAGGACGTGCTGGAAAAGACCGCGGCCAAGTACCGCGAGGCGCTCGAGCGCCTGACCGCCTGAGGCGTCCCGCCCGGCCTTCCCCCCGGCGGCCGGGCGCGCGGGCAGCGAATCTGTCCGTTCTTTTCAAATATTTCGCATTGTTACGCTATACTCCCTCTCTTTGACGGAAGGGGGAGCGGCCGTTCGCGTTCCCGCCGCGCCGGGCGGGGCCCGTCCTGGAAGTCGCAGGCGCCTGTCCTGGGGAAGAAGGAGCTGCGGATGGTAATAATCGTGTTGCCTTTTCTGGCCGGGCTGGCCGCCGTGTGGTTCGGCATGCTGGGCAGGCGCCGCGCCTGCGTGGGGCTCTGGCTGGTGTCCCTGGCCGTCTTCGGGGTGGGCCTGCGCCTGCACCTGGGCGCGCCGCTGGGCCTGTCCTGGTGAGCCGGCCATGATGTTCTCCGCCAATCCCGCGCGCGGTTCGCGCGCCGTCAACGCGGTAGTCCTGCTGGGCGTGAGCCTGTTCCTGGGGCTCGCCCTCTTCCGGCAGTTCGTGCAGGGCGAGCCGGCGTGTCCGCTCTGCCTGCTGCAGCGTGCGGCGCTGGTGCTGGCCGGGGCCGGGCTGCTGCTCAACCTGCGGCTCGGGCCGTCGCCGCTGCACTACGGCATGACCATCGCGGCCGCGCTGGCCGGCATGGCGGCGGCGGCCGCCAGATGCTGCGGCACATCGCGCCGGACGATCCCGGCCACGGGGCGCTGCTCGGCGGCCTGCATTTCTATACTTGGACTTTCATGGCCTGCGCGGCCCTCATCGCCTTCTGCGCGCTGATGCTGTGCATGGACCGCAAGTGGGGCGACAGCGCCATCAAGCGGCGCGTGCCGGCGGCCGGCGCCGCCGTCATGGCGCTGTTCTTCCTGGCCAGCCTGGGCAGCGTGGGGGGCGCTTTCGCGCAATGCGAAGGCGGCGCATGCGGCATGCGGGCCGTGGGCGCGCCGGACGCGCCCGGACAGGACGGCGCGCGCGCCGGGTAAATACCCGGTTTCGCGGCCGGCCCGCGTGCGGGCCGCGCATGGCCCGCGCGGCGGCGCCGGCGCTTTCCTCATTTCCACACCGCTCAGACACCGTTATGACAGCCAAGACTTCCGCAGGCGCCGGGGCATCCCCCGTGGCCGGCGTGATTATGGGTTCCTCCAGCGATTGGGAGGTCATGAAGCACGCAGTGGCCATGCTCGAAGACTTCGGCGTGCCCTGCGAAGCGCGCGTGATTTCCGCGCACCGCATGCCGCACGACATGGCGGAGTACGGCGCGCAGGCGCACGCGCGCGGCTTGCGCGGCATCATCGCGGGCGCGGGCGGCGCGGCGCACCTGCCGGGCATGATGGCCGCCCTTACCGAAGTGCCGGTGTTCGGCGTGCCGGTGCCTTCCAAGTACCTGCGCGGCGAGGATTCGCTGCTGTCCATCGTGCAGATGCCCAAGGGCGTGCCGGTGGCCACCTTCGCCATCGGCGAGGCGGGCGCGGCCAACGCGGCGCTGCACCTGATCGCCACGCTGGCCTGCACCGACGAGGCCCTGCGCCGCAAGCTGGTGGATTTCCGCGCCCGCCAGACACAGGCCGCGCGCGACATGAAGGTTCCCCCCGAGGCTTGACACCATGAGCGCTACGCAAGCTTTCACGATCCCGCCCGGCGGCTGGCTGGGCCTGCTGGGCGGCGGCCAGCTGGGCCGCATGTTCTGCCACGCCGCGCAAAGCCTGGGCTACCGGGTGGCCGTGCTGGACCCGGCGCAGGAGTGCCCGGCGGGCATGGTGGCCGACCTGCACATCCAGGCCGCCTATGACGACGAGGCCGGGCTCGAGCGCCTGGCCGCCACCTGCCAAGCCGTGACCACCGAATTCGAGAACGTGCCGGCCGACAGCCTGCGCGCGCTGGCCGCGCGCTGCCGCGTCAGCCCGGCCGCCGACGCCGTGGCCATCGTGCAGGACCGCATCGCCGAGAAGGCGTTCATCGCGGGGCAGAACATTCCCGTGGCCCCGCACGCCGCCATCCGCACCGAGGCCGATCTGCGCGCGGCGCCCGGCCATCTGTTTCCGGGCATCCTGAAGGTGGCGCGCCTGGGCTACGACGGCAAGGGCCAGGCCCGTGTCGCCGACCGCGAGCAGGCGCTGGCCGCCTTCGCCGGATTCGGCGGCGTGGCCTGCGTGCTCGAAGCGCTGCTGCCTCTGGACTACGAGATCTCCGTGGTGCTGGCGCGCGGCTTCGACGGGGCCTGCGTGGTGTTTCCGGCGGCCCGCAACGTGCACCGCGACGGCATCCTGGCCGTGTCCACCGTGGCGCCGGCCGCGGGAGACGAGTCCCTGGCGCGCCAGCAGGCGCGCGCCACCGAGGCGGCGCAATCCATCGCGCAGGGGCTGGGCTACCACGGCGTGCTGTGCGTGGAGTTCTTCGTGCTCAAGGACGGCAGCCTCATCGTGAACGAAATCGCGCCCAGGCCGCACAACAGCGGCCACTACACCATGGACGCCTGCCTCACCAGCCAGTTCGAGCAGCAGGCGCGCGCCATGGCGGGGCTGCCGCTGGGCGGGCCCGACCTGCTCGCGCCAGCCGTCATGCTGAACATCCTGGGCGACGTCTGGTATGCCTCGCCCGGGGCGGACACGCAGCGCGAGCCCGACTGGGCGGCCGCGCTGGCCGTGCCCACCGCCAAGCTGCATCTGTACGGCAAGCGCGAGGCGCGGCGCGGGCGCAAGATGGGCCATGTCAACGTCGTGGCGCCAACGCTGGAACAGGCCCGCGCCGACGCCGCGCGCGTGGCGGCGGCGCTGGGCATGCAGGCGCCCGAGTAAGCCATGAGCCAAGTCTCCGCCCGGGCCTCGCAGGCCGAGATCGCGCAGGCCGTGCGGCGCCTGCTCGACGGCGAGCTGGCCGCCTTTCCCACCGAGACCGTGTACGGGCTGGGGGCGGACGCCGAAAACCCGCAGGCCGTGGCCCGCATCTATGCGGCCAAGGGCCGGCCGTCGGACCATCCCGTCATCGTGCACATCGCGCCCCGGGGCGACGTGGGCTACTGGGCCGCGCAGGTGCCCGACCAGGCGCGCCGCCTTATCGACGCCTTCTGGCCGGGGCCGCTTACGCTCATTCTGAAGCGGGCCGCGCATATTCCCGACGCGGTCAGCGCCGGCCAGGACAGCGTGGGCCTGCGCTGCCCCTCGCATCCGGTGGCGCAGGCGCTGCTGGCCG
>NZ_LHSJ01000326.1:0-4183 GCF_001270295.1 Achromobacter sp. DMS1
GGCTGCGAGCCCGCTGGCGCGCCCGTCAGGTAAAATGGCAGGTTGCTATCCGGATCCGCCGGCGGCGCGCGTGCGCCGCGGCCGCGGCCGGGGGAGATGCTCGGTGAAACCTTACGATTTTCCAGATGCCCAGGGTCATTTCGGCCCCTACGGAGGCGTTTTCGTGGCGGAAACGCTCATGCACGCGCTCGACGAGCTGCGTGCGGCCTATGACCGCTATCGCGTCGACCCGGCCTTCCTGGAAGAGTTCAACTACGAGCTCAAGCATTTCGTGGGCCGCCCCAGCCCCGTCTACCATGCCCGCCGCTGGTCGGAAAAGCTGGGCGCGCGCAGATCTGGTTCAAGCGCGAAGACCTCAACCACACCGGCGCGCACAAGGTCAACAACTGCATCGGCCAGGCGCTGCTCGCCAAGCGCATGGGCAAGCCCCGCGTCATCGCCGAAACCGGCGCCGGCCAGCACGGCGTGGCCACGGCCACGGTTGCCGCCCGCTACGGCATGGAATGCGTGGTCTACATGGGCAGCGAAGACGTCAGGCGGCAGGCTTCCAACGTCTATCGCATGAAGCTGCTGGGCGCCACGGTGGTGCCCGTCGACTCCGGATCGCGCACGCTCAAGGACGCGCTCAACGAGGCCATGCGCGACTGGGTCACCAACATCGAGAACACCTTCTACATCATCGGCACCGTCGCCGGCCCGGACCCCTATCCGCGCATGGTGCGCGATTTCCAGACCGTGATCGGCAACGAATGCCTGGCGCAGATGCCCGAGGCCATCGGCCGCCAGCCCGACTACGTGGTGGCGGCGGTGGGCGGCGGCTCCAATGCCATGGGCATCTTCCACCCCTATATTCCCTACGAAAACGTGCGGCTCATCGGCGTCGAAGCGGCGGGCGAGGGCATGGAAACCGGCCGCCACGCCGCCTCGCTCGCGGCGGGCCAGGTGGGCGTGCTGCACGGCAACCGCACCTACGTCATGCAGGACGCGGACGGCCAGGTGCAGGAAACGCATTCGGTCTCCGCCGGGCTGGACTATCCCGGCGTGGGCCCCGAGCATGCCTGGCTGAAGGATTCGGGCCGCGCCGAATACGTGGGCATCACCGACGACGAGGCGCTGCAGGCTTTCCACGACTGCTGCCGCACCGAGGGCATCATGCCCGCGCTGGAGTCCTCGCACGCCATCGCGCAGGCGGTCAAGATGGCGCCCACCCTGCCGCGCGAATCCGTCATCCTGGTCAACCTGTCGGGCCGCGGCGACAAGGACATGCACACCGTCGCCGAGCGCGCGGGCATCCCGCTCTGAACACCATGACAACTTCCATCGACCGCATCGCCGCCGCCTTCGCGCGCACCGCCGGATCCGGCCGCGCCGCGGCGCTGATCCCCTACATCGCCGCTGGCGATCCTTCTCCCGCCGCCACCGTGCCGCTCATGCATGCGCTGGTCGAGGCCGGCGCGGACGTGCTGGAGCTCGGCGTGCCGTTCTCCGATCCCATGGCCGACGGCCCCGTCATCCAGCGCGCCGCCGACCGGGCCATCGCGCAGGGCGTGGGCCTGGCCCGCGTGCTCGAACTGGTGGCCGAGTTCCGCCGGCGCGACGCCGATACGCCCGTGGTCCTGATGGGCTACGCCAATCCCATCGAGCGCATGGGACAGGCCGAATTCGTCCGCCGCGCCCGCGAGGCGGGCGTGGACGGCGTGCTGGTGGTGGACTATCCCCCCGAAGAGGTGGTCGAATTCGCGGCCCTGCTCGACGAGGCGGGCATCGCGCCGATCTTCCTGCTGGCTCCCACCACTACCGAAGCGCGCATCGAGGCGGTCGGCAAGGTGGCGCGCGGCTACGTGTATTACGTGTCGCTCAAGGGCGTCACGGGGGCGGGTTCGCTCGACACCGACGATGTGGCCCGCCGCGTGGCGCTCATCCGCAAGCACGTCCGCATTCCGGTGGGCGTGGGCTTCGGCATCCGCGATGCCGAGAGCGCGGCCCGCGTGGCGCGCGCGGCGGACGCCGTGGTCATCGGCAGCAAGCTCATCGAGACCATGGAGCAGGCGGTGGCCCAGGCCCCCGAGGGCCGGCGGACCGAAGCGGCGGTGGCCGCCGCCGGCGGCTGGCTGCGCACCGTCCGGCAAGCGCTGGATCAAGTCAAACGAGAAAACGCGCCGGCCTGAGCGGCCAGGGCGCGAGACGCTAACGGGATGAAAAATCAATGAGCTGGATCGACAAACTCCTGCCTCCTCGCATCAACAAGAACAACGACAACACCGCGCGGCGCGTGCCCGAAGGCCTGTGGGTCAAGTGCCCCTCGTGCGAATCGGTGCTGTACAGCGAAGACCTGGCGGCCAACCTGCACGTCTGCCCCAAGTGCGACCATCACATGCGCATCGGCGCGCGGGCGCGCATCGACTCGCTGCTCGACATGGAAGGCCGCGTCGAAATCGGCCAGACCACGCGCTCGGTCGATTCCCTCAAGTTCAAGGACACCCGCAAGTATCCCGAGCGCTTGCAGGAAGCCGTGAAGCAGACCGGCGAAACCGACGCGCTGGTGGTCGTGAGCGGTTCCATCCGCGGCGTTCCGGCCACGCTGGCCTGCTTCGAATTCGAGTTCATGGGCGGCTCCATGGGCTCGGTCGTGGGCGAGCGCTTCGCGCGCGGCGTGCAGGCCGCTCTCGACAACAAGACCCCGTTCATCTGCGTGGCCGCCTCGGGCGGCGCGCGCATGCAGGAAAGCCTGCTGTCGCTGATGCAGATGGCCAAGACCAACGCCATGCTCACGCGGCTGGCCGCGGCCCGGCTACCTTTCATCAGCGTGCTCACCGACCCCACCATGGGCGGCGTGTCGGCCAGTTTCGCCTTCATGGGCGACGTGGTCATCGCCGAGCCCAAGGCGCTCATCGGCTTCGCCGGTCCGCGCGTGATCGAGCAGACGGTGCGCGAGAAGCTGCCCGAAGGCTTCCAGCGCGCGGAGTTCCTGCTGCAGAAGGGCGCCATCGACATGGTGGTGGACCGCCGCCAGCTGCGCGAGGAAATCGCGCGCCTGCTGGCCCTGCTCACCAGCCAGCCCGCGGACGTCGTCACGGCTTGAACGGCCGGGCCCGCCGGCGCCCCGGCAGGCCGGCGCCGCGCGGCAAGAGGCGCCGGCTTGTCACGGCAAATTGCGGTTCGGCGGCGGAACAGTGTTTTCCATGCAGGATGTTGCAAGGCCGCGACATCGAGCGACCGGGCCGGCGCGCTTTTTGCTATGTTGCCGGGTACAGAAACTCTTTATGTTTACCGGAGTCCCAATGCAGTCGACCAAGAAGAAAATGCTCACCCGCCTCGCCGGCCTGGCACTTGCCGGCTACGCCACGCTTGCTGGCGCACAGACCAGCGGCTCGCAGGGCGGCATCAGCGCGCACTATGGCATTGGCGACCATTACCAGCGCTTCACGCTGAACTACGAAACCCCCACGCTCTGGACGTACCAGTTCGGCGGCAACTGGGGCCGCCTGGAGCTGTCCCCCGAACTCGGCGCCTCGTACTGGTGGGCCGACGGTTCGCGCTCGCCGGGCCATGTCTGGCAGTTCAGCGCCATCCCGATGTTCCGCTGGTGGACCGGCGAACGCTTCTACATCGAGGCCGGCATCGGCGCTACCCTGTTCTCCAAGACGCGCTTCGCCGACGAGAACATCAGCACCGCCTTCCAGTTCGGCGATCACGTGGGCCTGGGCTTTCTGCTGACGCCCAACAACCGCATCGGCTTGCGCTACTCGCACTTCTCCAACGCCAGCATCAAGCGCCCCAACCCCGGCCTGGACACGGTGCAGTTCACGTACACCTACCAGTTCTGATCCCCACCGAGTCCAGCGAAGAAAACCCTCCGTCCGGAGGTTTTTGTTTGGGCCGCCAGGCAGGGAATGCTTCCGGACCCCAGGGCAGGAAAAGGGCGGTCCATGTTCTTCGTGCGCCTGATGCCCGGTCCGCGGCGTTTCATTGGGGCCGGCAAGCCTGCGGGCGGTCGGGGCGCGGGGCGTTTCCTGTCCGCGCCGGGCCTGCGGCGCGCGCAAAAAAACCCCGCGACGATTTGTCGCGGGGCGGCGCGGGCCGGGGCGCGAGAGCGCGCCATCCGGCGTCAATGGCGCGTTTCGACCTGCACCAGCGGTTCGCTCGAAACCGGCGGCACGGGCTTGCGCTCGCGGCCCAGGCG
>NZ_LHSJ01000327.1:0-4183 GCF_001270295.1 Achromobacter sp. DMS1
GCTGGCCTGGCGCGACAGCGCGCCGCGCGAAACGGGTGCGCCGCTTTCCTTCTTCAGCGCCTTGGTGGTGGCTTGGGAACGGGTGGAAGACTTGGCGTGCCCATCGCGGCTGGCGCGCTTGTCCTGTTCGGCCTTGCGGCGCGTGGCGGAGCTGGCGCTCTTGGAGGCGGGCACGTCCACGCCGGCGCGCCGCGCTTTCGAGAGCCCGATGGCGATGGCCTGCTTGGTGGATTTGACACCGTGCTTGCCGGCGCGCACGCGGTCGATCTCCTCGCGCACGAATTCCCCCGCCTGGGTGGACGCCGATTTTCCTTGCTTCTTGTCGCGCGCGGCTCGCTCCAGGGTCTTGCGTTCAGGCATGACGATCTCCTTGGCTTGCTTGCGGTTGCGAGAACGGATCGTCGCGGCGTCACGCCGCGACGGAACTCGTAACACCACCATAGCGCCGCGCGCGTATGCTGTGTGTACGAATGGATTGCCGGTCGTAAGCGTCAGCACCCGGCGGGCCGTTCCCGGTTTTTCCTCACCACAACGGAGACGAGCGATGACGAATCACGTGTACAAGCAGATCGAGCTGGTGGGCTCTTCCACGACGTCCACCGATGACGCGATTGCCCGGGCCATCGCGCGCGCTTCGGAAACCCTGCGCAACCTGGACTGGTTCGAAGTCACGGAAGTGCGCGGCCACATCAAGGACGGCAAGGTCGCGCACTGGCAGGTGGGCCTGAAGATCGGCATGCGCCTCGAAGGAAACGAATAGCGCGCGCCGCGCGCGGGCGCCGCTCATTTTTTGAGCGGAGCCCGCAAGTGCCTGACGGGAAAGGAAAATTTCCGCTTGTCAGCGCACTGTTCAGAGCCTTGTCCACATGCGCTGTGGATGAGCGGCGCGCGCCCGACGCCGGCCGGCACGGCGGATCTTCCGTGGTCCGCGGGCGCTCCATTGCTGCGCCTTTCTTGCCCGCGCGCCGCAAGTCATTGGCATGCAAGGATATTTCCGACCTGCCCGCATGCTGTCCTCAGCCTTATCCACATTTGCCGGGGACAACCGGCCGGCCGGGAACGGCGCGTGCTCCTTTCTTGACCAGCGCCCGCAGTGCCTTGATCGGCAAGGGAATTTTCATGCTGCCCTCAGACTGTCCTCATGCTTGTCCACAAAAGACGGGGACAAGGCGGGCGCATCGGCGCATTCCAGGCTCTGCGGCCGGCCGTCCGTGGATAAGTCCGGGCGGATCCGGGCCGTTGCGCACCCGGGCGCCCGGGTGCGCAGTTTTTGACCGGGTTCCGCAAGTGCCTGGCGGCATTGGGTTTTTTCCAGCTTCCCCAAGGCTGTCCTCATGCTTCTCCACAGCGGGCGGGGATAAGCGCGGGCGCGGCGAGCTGGATATGGGCGTCCCGATCAATGCCGCCGGCATGTCGCGCGGACGCTTCGTGGCTGCGATGAGCAAGGCAATACCTATATCGGCCACGACAAACAGAATAAGAGCGTGCTTTATGGCGTGCTGAAGGCCGGCCTGACGCCGGCCACGCTGGCGACCGCGGGCGTGGGGCTATCAACAGCACGATCCGCGCGGGCAATCGTCTTCCGGGTTGCCACCGTTCTGCAGCGACGGCAAGCAGACCGATTTTCGCGCTTCCGGCAACCTGCAGCGCCCCGGCCCTGCCGGGGCAAGGGGCTGGGAGGCGCCGGCGGACGGGGGCGCGCCTGGCCGGCCGCGCCTCGCCGGCCGCGCCTGGCCGGCCGCGCCCGCCAGCTTCGCGGCGTCAGTCGTTGAACTTCCTGATCCAGGCCACGTAGCGGTCCACCCAGCCCTGCAGGAACTTGCGCGTGCCTTCGTTGGTGATGTTGTACTGGTCATCCACCAGCCCTTCGCCGAACTGGATGAAGACTTCGGGGGTGCTCAGCACGCTGACGCCTTCGGCGGCAAGAATGTTGCGCAGGTGCTGCTGCATCATGGCGGTGCCGGCCGCGCTGGGCGAGGCGCCGAGGATGCCGGCGGCCTTGCCCGCCCACGAGTTCTGGCCCCACGGGCGCGTGCCCCAGTCGATGGCGTTCTTGAGCGCGGCGGGCAGGGAGCGGTTGTGCTCGGGAGACACGAAAAGGATGCCTTGCGCGTCGGCGATCAGTTGCTTGAGCTTGACCACGGGCGGGGGCGGGTTGTTTTCGTTGTCCTGGTTGTAAAGGGGCAGGTCGCCCAGGCTCGCGTATTCCAGCTTGAAGTCGGCGGGCATCAGCTTTTCGAGCGCGCGGGCCAGACGCAGATTGATCGAGGCGGCGCGCAGGCTGCCGACGAAGACGGCGATCTTGTAGGTGCTCATGAGGCGAATGCTCCTTGAGGCAGGGAAGGGAGAAACAGTGTAGACCCCGGAACGGGACGGCTCAATGACGGCGCCGGCGCGCGCGCGCCTGCCTGCGCCCGGCCGGCGTGCACCATGATGGCGCGCAATCTAGGGGTAATCACCGATATGGTGTGCGGCGCGGTGCGCCGGGCCCGGCGGCGCATCCGTTCGCCGCGCGCGCCGGCCCGGCGCAGCGCTGGCATGCCGTTTGCTTTGAAGAGAGGGCGGCCAACCCGCTTCCGGCCGCTTCGTTGCAGGAGTTCCCTCATGTCCCACGTTGCCGCCACCGCCCCGGTCACCATGCTGGTCACCCGTCACATCGCGCCTGAACGCTACGGAGATTTTCTTTCGTGGATGCGGCAGGGCGAGATCCTCGCGGCGGGCTTTCCGGGCTTCCTGGGTTCCGGGGTGCTGCAGCCGCCCGAGGGCGGCGACCAGTACGAAATCGTGTTGCGCTTCAATGACGAGGCCAGCCTCGCGCGTTGGGAAAAGTCGCTGCCCCGGCGCATGTGGCTGGAGCGCGGAGCCCAGCTCGTGCGGGCCAGCCGCGAACGCCGCGTGAGCGGCATGGACAGCTGGTTCGGCGCGCGGCAGAGCGCCCCGCCGCGCTGGAAGCAGGCCGTGAGCATCTGGCTGGCCTACTTCCCGATGCTGCTGCTGTTCACGGTGCTGGCCAGCGATCACTTGAGTGCGATGCCGGTGTTCTGGCGGGTGCTGCTCACCACGCTGGTCCTCACGCCCATCCTGTCTTTCATCTGCATTCCGCTGGTCACGCGCGCGCTGCACCGCTGGCTGCGGCCGGAATGAGCCGCGCCGGGGCGCTCCGCCGGGGGCGCCTCCGGCTGGCTCATGCCGCCCGCGCCCGGCGCGCGGAATAGAGCCGGTGCAGGGTGATCTTGCGCACGGCCTCCTGGCTTTCGCGGATGTGGGCCTCGAGCAGGCGCGCGGCCTGTTCGGCTTCGCCCGCCATCACGGCGCGCAGGATGGCGCCGTGTTCTTCGTAGGTCTTGCCGATGCGTTCGGGCTGGGTGAAGTCCAGCCGGCGCACGATGCGGATGCGCTCGGTGGCGGCGCGATGCACGCGGGCGATCTCGGGATTGCCCGCCGCGGCCACCAGCCCGATGTGAAAGCGTTCATCGAGGTCGGCCAGCCATTCCGCATTGGCGGAGCGGTCGCCTGGGTCCACCAGCCAGATGTCGGCCAGCGGCGCCAGGGCCCGCCGCGGGTCCGGGGCCGCGGCGCCGGCCGCACCGGACACCGGACCGGACGCGCACAGGATGCGCACGGCCGCGGCTTCCAGCACGCAGCGCAACTGGTAGAAATGATCCAGCGTGTCGAAATCCAGCGGTCTGACCAGCCACCCGTTGCGCTGGCGGACTTCCAGATAGCCCTCGCGCTCCAGCCGGAACAGCGCCTCGCGCACCGGCGTGCGGCTGACCTGCAGGCGTTCGGCGATTTCGGTTTCGGTGAAGCGGTCGCCGGGGGCGAGGCGGAAATCCAGGATGTCGCGCTTGAGCGCGCCGTATGCGGCGTCGGCCAGCGTGCGCGGGGTGTCGATAACGGCGAAGGCGGTAGTCATGTCGATGCCTCGGTAATCGTCGGTTCGGAATAGGGGCAGGGTTCGTCAGGCGGGGCGCGCGCGGGCAACGCCCGCCTGTTCGAGCCGGCGCGCGGCCAGCAGGCAGTCGGCTTCGCGCCACGGGGCGGCGATGAGCTGCACGCCTATCGGAAGATGGGCCTGCGGGCCCGTTCCGGGCCACACCGGGGCGGCGCAGACGGGCAGGCCCACGCAGGAAATCGGCTGCGTGAGCAGGCCCATGCCCGCGCGCGCGGGCAGCCGGCCGCC
>NZ_LHSJ01000328.1:0-4142 GCF_001270295.1 Achromobacter sp. DMS1
CGCCACCTCGTCCACCGAGGGGCCGTCTCCGGCCCCACACGCGAAACGGGCGCGCCCACGCCGGCGGTCGAGGTCGACGATGAGCATGTCCATGGAGACGCGGCCCACCAGGCGCGTGCGCACCCCCGCCACCACCACCGGCGCGCCCGTCGTGGCATGGCGCGGGTAGCCGTCGGCATAGCCGCAGGCCACCACGCCCACGCGCATGGCGCGCTCGGTGCGAAAAATGGCGCCGTAGCCGACCGAGTCGCCGGGCCGCAGTTCCTGCACGGCGATGATCTCGGAACGCAGCGACATGGCGGGCCGCAGCCCGAACGAAGCCGCGTCGGCGTCGGCGAACGGCGAAGCGCCGTAAAGACAGATGCCGGGCCGCACCCAGTGAGGCGGCGTGCCCGGGCCGATGGCGATGTCGGCAAAGCGCAGCGTGGCAGCGGAATTGCAGACACTGACCGGACCCGGCAGGCGATGCGTCACGGAATTGAACACCGCGAGCTGCTCGTGCACGCCCTGCGGCCCGTCGGCGCAGGCGAAGTGGGTCATCTTGCCCACCGAGGCCAGCACGCCTTGGCTTTGCAGCAGCATGGCGCGCTCGTGGGCGGCGGCGTAAGACGCGGGGCTGAAGCCCAGCCGGTTCATGCCGGAATTGAGCTTGAGCATGATGTCCACGCGGCGCGACAGGCGCGCGCGGGCGAGCATGTCGAGCTGCTCGCGGTTGTGCACCGTGGTGCTCAGGTGGTAGCGGTCGATGATGTCGAGGTCGGCCGGCTCGAAAAAGCCCTCGAGCAGCAGGATGGGGCCGCCCCACCCCGCCTCGCGGCAGCGCACGGCCTCGTCGAGGTCGAGCATGGCCAGGCCCTGGGCGGACGAGAACCCCGCCACCGCCTGCTCGATGCCGTGTCCGTAGGCGTTGGCCTTGATGACGGCCCAGATGGAGGGAGGCACGCCGCCCGCCGCGGCGGCGGAGCGCTCGAGGTGGGCCCGGACGGTGGACAGGTTGTAAGCAAGCGCGGAAACGGAAACGGAGGCTGAAATCGGGCGGGGCATGGTGTGCGATCCTGTGGCGACTAAGTCTAACTGATCGCTGCCGTCCACGGCAGCGGGGGCATGACGAAAGCGTCCTCTAAAATGTGCCGGCAACCCGGTCTTGCGCCCCGGCCCCGTATTCCGCCTATGCCCGTCGATCACTACGAGAACTTTCCCGTCGCCTCGCTGCTCCTGCCGCGCAGGCTGCGCGCCGCCGTGACCGATATCTACCGCTTCGCCCGCGCGGCGGACGATGTCGCCGACGAAGGTCCGGCCTCGGACGAGGAGCGGCTGCGCCAGCTCGCGGAATTCCGCGCCGAACTGCACCGCATCGGCGCGGAGCCCGGGGGGCCGGCCGGCTCCCGGCTCGCCCGCGCTGGCCGGCATCTTCGCCCCCCTGGCGACCACCATCGCGCGTCACCAGCTTCCCATCGCGCCCTTCTACGACCTGCTGTCGGCGTTCGAACAGGACATCGTGGTCAAGCGCTACGAAGACTACGACGCGCTGGCCGACTACTGTACGCGCTCGGCCAACCCGGTCGGCCGCCTGATGCTGCATCTGTTCCAGGCGGCCACGCCCGAAAATATCGAACTGTCCGACGCCATCTGCACCGGCCTGCAGCTCGTGAATTTCTGGCAGGACGTGCGCGTGGACTGGCGCAAGCAGCGCGTCTACCTGCCGCAGCAAGACCTGCGCCGCCACGGCGTCACCGAAGAAGACCTGGCGGCCTGCCGCCTGACGCCGGGCTGGCGCCAGCTCATGGCGTTCGAGATCGGCCGCGCCCGCGCGCTGCTAAACTTCGGCGCTCCGCTGGCGCGCCGCCTGCCCGGGCGCATCGGCCTCGAATTGCGGCTGGTGGTGCAGGGTGGCCTGCGCGTGCTCGAGCGCATCGAGCGCGGCGGCTACGATGTATTCATGAACCGCCCCGAACTGGGCGCCAAAGACTGGGCCGTCATGCTGTGGCGCTCCCTCCGACAACGGCCCTGACCCGATATGACCCCTGACGAGTACTGCCAGGACAAAGCCGCCCGCAGCGGCTCCAGCTTCTACTATTCGTTTCTGTTCCTGCCGCCCGAGCGCAGGCGCGCCATCACGGCCCTGTATGCCTTCTGCCGCGAGGTGGACGACGTGGTGGACGAGTGCACCGACCCGTCGCTGGCGCGCATCAAGCTCGCCTGGTGGCGCACCCAGGTCGACCAGATGTTCGACGGCCGGCCCGACCACCCCGTCACGCGCGCCCTGCAGCCGCACCTGGCGCCCTGCGGCATCACGCGGGAGCGGCTGCTGGCGGTGATCGAGGGCATGGAAATGGACCTCGACCAGACCCGCTACCTGGACTGGCCCGGCCTGCGCAAATACTGCTGGCACGCGGCCGGCGTGGTGGGCGAGCTGTCGGCCGGGATCTTCGGCTACACCGATCCCCGCACGCTGCAGTATGCCGAGAAACTGGGCCTGGCCTTCCAGATGACGAACATCATCCGCGACGTGGGCGACGACGCGCGGCGCGGACGCATCTACATCCCGGTCAACGACATGCAGCAATTCGATGTGAAGGCGGCCGACATCATCAACGGCCGATACTCGGAACGTTTTGCGGCGCTCATGCGCTTCCAGGCCGAGCGGACGCGGACGCTCTACCGCGAGGCCATGCAGCTCCTGCCCGAGGCCGACCGCCGCGCCCAGCGGCCCGGCCTGATGATGGCGGCCATCTACCATGCCCTGCTCGACGAAATCGAGCGCGACGGCTGGCAGGTGCTGCACCAGCGCATTTCCCTCACGCCGCTGCGCAAGCTCTGGCTGGCCTGGAAGACCTGGGTGGGCGGCGGGCGCGGCCTGGTCCGCAGGCTGTCGCGATGAAAGCCGCCGTCATCGGCGCCGGCTGGGCCGGCCTGGCCGCCAGCGTCGCCCTGCGCGAAGCCGGCGCGAAAGTCACCGTGTTCGAAGCCGGGCACACCCCCGGCGGGCGCGCCCGCCGCGTGTTCACCGGCGGATTCGACGCGCCCCTGGACAACGGCCAGCACCTGCTTTGCGGCGCCTACCGCCGCACGCTGGCGGTCATGCGGCGGGTCGGCCGCAATCCCGACGCGCTGCTCATGCGCCGGCCGCTGCGGCTGGCCAGCCTGGACGGGCGCTTCCGCCTGTCGGCCCGCGCCTGCCCGCTCCCCTGCACCTGGCCGCCGCCGCGCTGGGCGCGCGCGGCCTGTCCTGGAACGAGCGCCTGTCGATGCTGCGCCTGATGCGCGGACTCAAACGCATGGGCTGGGCCGCGCCGCGCGAATGGACGGTGGCGCAGCTCATGCAGTATCACGCGCAGCCCGAAGGCCTCGTCCGCCAGGTGTGGGAGCCGATCTGCCTGGCGGCGCTGAACACCCCGGTCGCCGCCGCCAGCGCCGCGCTGTTCGCGCACGTGCTGCGCGACAGCCTGGCGGGCAAGCGCGAGCACAGCGACCTGCTGCTGCCCTGCACCGACCTTTCCGCCCTGTGGCCGGACGCGGCCGCGCGCCAGGTCACGATGCGCTACGGCAGCACCGTGCGGCAATTGCGTCCGTCGGCCGACGGCATCGACATCAACCAGGAGCGTTTCGACGCGGCGGTGCTGGCCATCCAGCCGGCGCACGCGGCGCGGCTGCTGGCCGGTCCGTTGCGCGAGGCGGGCGCCGAGGGCCTGCTGGCCGCGCTCAAGTCTTTCGAGTACCAGCCCATCGCCACGCTGAACCTGCGGCTGTCGGCGCCGTGGCGCTTGCCCGAGCCCATGATGATGCTGCGCGAAGACCACGCCCGGGGCCATCTCGGCCAATGGGTATTCGACCGCGCCCAGATCCTGGGCGACGCCAAGGCCGGCGAGCTGGCGGTCGTGGTGAGCGCGGCGGCCGGCATCGCCGAGACCCAGCGCCCCCCAGGTCATCGAGGCGCTGGCCGACCAGGTGGCCGAGCAGGCGTCGGCGCATCCGGCTCGCCTGCCCCCCATGCCCGAGCCGTCGGCGGCCGAGCTGTTCATCGAAAAACGCGCCACCTTCGCGGCGGTGCCGGGCCTGAGCCGCCCGCTGAACACCACGCCCTGGCCCACCCTGGCGCTCGCGGGCGACTGGACCGACACGGGCTACCCCGGCGTGCTGGA
>NZ_LHSJ01000329.1:0-4107 GCF_001270295.1 Achromobacter sp. DMS1
GCGGACGTGCGCGGCCGCCGCGATCATTCCGCGGGCCCCCAGGCACAGCAGCGGCAACGCCAGCAGGTCTTCGCCCGCCAGCACGCGCAGCCGGCCGTCGGCGATCAGCGCGGCGGACTTGTCCAGCGAGCCGCCACAGTCCTTGATGGCGGCGATGTTCGGATGCTCGGCCAGTGCCAGCAGGGTGCCGGTTTCCAGTTCGGCGCCGGTGCGGTACGGAATGTCGTAGAGGATGAGGGGAAACGGCGAGGCGTCGGCCAGGGTGCGGAAGTACGCCGACGCGCCCTGCTGGCCGGGCCGCACGTAATAGGGGGCGGGCGCGAGAATGCCGGCCAGCGGCCGCGTGCCGAATGCCGCGAGGCGGCGCAGCGCGTGGCCCTGGTGATTGCCCGCCAGGCCCATGGCCACGGGCAGCCCGCCGGCTTCGCCGAGCACGGCGTCCACCACGGCGAGCTGTTCGGCATCGTCCAGGGAGGCGGCTTCGCCAGTGCTGCCGCAGACCACCAGGCCGTCGACGCCGGCGGCCCGGACGTGGCGCACCAGGCGCCTGAGCGCAGCGCCGTCGACGGCGCCGTCCGAAAAGGGGGTGACGAGCGGAATCCAGACGCCCTGGAACACGGAAGCGGGGGATGACATGAACACTCCTTCAGTAGCGGACCGAGGGGGAACCGTACAGAAGTGCTCGGGAAGACCGGGGGAAAACACGCGCGCCGCCTGGCGCCGCCGCAAAGCCGCTGTTCCGTCGCCCATCTGACGGAACAGCAAGCTCCGGTCAGATGAGCGGCTGTTTTTTGGATTTCAGGCCGGCAGCGGCCAGCGCCACGCACATGGCGCGGAAAAAACTGGCAAACGGCAAGGCCTGGATCATGGAAACCGGAATGAATGACATGCGGTGCGGGAGAGGCAATCTACCCGGCGCACTGGCGGCTGTCAACGCGCCGGCGGCGGACGCGTTCAGCCCAGGCTGTCGATGAAGACGCGGCACAGCGCTTCCATGCCCTGGCGGTCTTCGTCGTCGAAGCGGCCGGGCAGCGGGCTGTCCACATCCCAGACGCCGATCAGTTCGCCGCGGCGCACGAGCGGCACCACGATTTCCGAGCGCGAGGCCGCGTCGCAGGCGATATGGCCGGGAAAGGCGTCGACGTCGGCCACCACCTGGGTCTGGCGCTGGCTGGCCGCCGCGCCGCACACGCCGCGGCCCAGGGGAATGCGCACGCAGGCCGGCTTGCCCTGGAACGGCCCCAGCACCAGTTCCGTGCCGTCGTAGAAATAGAAGCCAGCCCAGTTCAGGTCCGGCAGCGCCTGGAACGCCAGCGCGCTCAGGTTGGCCGCGTTGGCGATGCGGTCGCGCTCGCCTTCGAGCAGGGCGCGGCCTGGGCGGCCAGCCCGGCATACAGCCCGGGCTTGGATTCGGCGGAAAGAGGAGCGGCTTGGAACATGGCGGAAAAATGTAACTGTACCGGCGGTTTTCGATGCAAGTGATTTTAGGCGCAGTGGCCCGGAAACGGGGCCGGCCGGCCGCCGTATGGGACAATTGTTTTTTCGCGCCCTCCGGGGCAGCAAGCCGAAGGCGTATTTTCCCCCGACGTTTTTCCCGTTTTTTTCCTCTTCTTTTCTCAAGAAGCACTTCCATGGACAAGCCTATCGAACCTGCGTTTTCCTTCTCGGAACGCGCCCAGCAGCTCACCAGTTCCGCCATCCGCGAGATTCTCAAGGTAACGGAGCGCCCCGAAGTCATCTCGTTCGCCGGCGGCCTGCCGGCGCCGGCTGGCTTCCCGGTGGAAGTCGTGCGAGCCGCGTTCGACAAGGTACTGGCCACCAATGGCCGCGCAGCCCTGCAGTACGGCCCCACGGAAGGCTATCGTCCCTTGCGCGAGTGGGTCGCGGCCGACCTCGCCGCCGCCGGCGCCCAGGTGTCGCCCGAGCAGATCCTCATCGTGTCGGGCTCGCAGCAGGCGCTGGACCTGCTGGGCAAGGTGCTGATCGACAAGGACAGCAAGGTGCTGGTCGAAGACCCCAGCTACCTGGGCGCGCTGCAGTCGTTCAGCCTGTACCAGCCGCAGTACGTGCCCGTGCCCACCGACGAGGGCGGCCTGATTCCCGAGGCCATCACCCCCGAGCTGGCCGCGGGCGCGCGCTTCCTGTATGCGCTGCCCAACTTCCAGAACCCCACCGGCCGCACCCTGAGCCTGGAGCGCCGCATCGCCCTGCTCAAGCGCGCCGCCGAGCTCGGCCTGGCCATCATCGAAGACGACCCCTACGGCGAGCTGCGCTACGCCGGCGAACCGCAGCCTGGCCTTTTCACCCTGGCCACCGAGTACGGCGCCAATGTGATCCGCCTGGGCACCTTCTCCAAGGTGCTGGCGCCCGGCCTGCGCCTGGGCTTCATCGCGGCGGCCCGCCCCATCATCGACAAGCTGGTGCAGGCCAAGCAGGCCACCGACCTGCATACGCCCACGCTGACGCAAATGGCGGTCTACGAGATCGTCAAGGACGGCTTCCTGCAGGAGCACCTGCCCAACGTGCGCGAAATCTACCGCAAGCAGGGCCGCTGCATGCTGGAGGCCATCGAGCGCGAGTTCCCCGACACCGTGAGCTGGACGCGCCCCGAAGGCGGCATGTTCCTGTGGGTGACGCTGCCCGGCCACATCGACAGCACCGCCCTGCTGCAGAAGGCCATCGAGCAGAACGTGGCGTTCGTGCCCGGCGCGCCGTTCTACAGCGGCGGCGGGCGCGCCAACACCATGCGCCTGAGCTTCGCCACCGTGCCCGAAGACAAGATCCGCGCCGGCATCGCCATCCTGGGCAAGCTGCTCAAGGAATACACGGCCTGACCGCCGCCTCGCCGACGGCCGGGTGCAATGCCCGGCCGTCGTTGTTTTATGCTGTCCGTTTCGAGTTCCCGTCACCGCGATTACCGTGAGCGCCCCCAACTCCACTCCCGCCGATCTCAGCGACATCGTCTTTACCGACTGGGTTGAACGCTGGCTTCCCCGGTCGTGGCGCCCCTATGCGCGCCTCTGCCGGCTCGACCGGCCCATCGGCACCTGGCTGACGCTGCTGCCGTGCATTGCGGCGCTGGTGCAGGCCGCGGGCGGCCTGCCCGACCTGAAGCGCCTCATCGTCTTTTCGCTGGGCGCGCTGCTCATGCGCGGCATCGGCTGCACGGTCAACGACATGTGCGACCGCAACTTCGACAAGCACGTGGAGCGCACGCGCTTCCGACCGCTCACCAGCGGCCAGTTGAGCATGCGGAACGCGGTCTGGTTCCTGCTGGGCCAGCTCCTGGTGTGCGGATCGCTGCTTTTCTTCATCAACGAGATGAGCCGCTGGCTGGCCGTGGCGGTGTTGCCCTTCGTCTTCATCTATCCGCTGTGCAAGCGCGTGACCTACTGGCCGCAGGTGGTGCTGGGCATCTGCTTCAACTGGGGCATGCTGATGGCCTGGTCCGATACGCAGAACCAGGTGCCCCTGGCCGCCATCGCCATGTGGGCCGGCGCGGTGCTGTGGCAGGTGGGCTACGACAGCATCTACGCCTACGTGGACGTGCGCGACGACCTCAGGCTGGGCCTGCATTCCACCGCCATGCGCTTCGGCGACCAGGGCAAGCTCTGGATCGGCGGCTTCTATCTCGCGACCGTGGCGCTGTGGGCCTGGGGCGGCTACGCCATGGGCATGTCATGGGCCTATTTCGCGGGCATCGCGGCCGTGGCGCTGCACCTGGCCTGGCAGCTCAAGGTGTTCGACATCCAGCGCCCGGACCGCAACTTCATGCTGTTCCGCGCCAACCTCTGGCTAGGCGTGCTGCTCATCGTCGCCGCCCTGGCCGGTTCGCTGATCCGCTGATCCGCGCCGCGCATTGTGTCCGGGGGCCGGACTGGGCGAAGATGGAGCCTGGCCCTTTTTCCGGAGATGCGCCTCATGTCCCCCGTCCTCAAGACCCTGGCCGCGGCCTTCGCCGCCGCGGTGCTCGCCCCCGCCGCCCAGGCCGCGACCGACTGCTCCGCCCAGCGCGGCTGCGCGGCCAAGATCTGCCACATCCAGAACGACATCGCCGCCGCCCAGGCCCCAGAACAACAGCCGGCGCGAGGCCGGTCTGCGCAAGGC